>NZ_JAAHHU010000730.1:0-2360 GCF_010672095.1 Moorena sp. SIO3I6
GGAGTATTTTTAAAAAAGTGAGATACTCTCCAGTTATTTCTCGTCTTTACGAGAGTTTAAAAAAGCTACTGAGCAATTTTATAAACGTGATTATATCACCAGTTAGGTAACTTAGTTTATGAATATTATTGCCGTTATTCCTGCTCGCTATGATTCAATTCGTTTTCCTGGTAAACCTTTGGCAATGATTGGCGATCGCCCAATGGTGCAGAGGGTTTATGAGGCAGCTAAAGGTTGTCCTAATTTCACTAAGGTGGTAGTTGCCACTGACTCTGAATTAGTTGCGGATTGTGTGGGGCAGTTTGGAGGAGAGGTGGAAATGACTCGCTCAGACCATGCTACTGGTACTGACCGGGTTGCAGAAGTAGCTCAACGTTATCCGGAAATGAGGGTAATCGTTAATGTCCAAGGAGACCAACCTTTTGTTACTGGTCAGATGCTGACCGAGCTGGTAAGTCCTTATCTAAAAGGGGAGTTTCCTGCGATGACGACTCTTGCTTGTCCTCTGGATATGGCAACAAGCTATCAAGACCCTAACTCAGTCAAGGTTTTATGCGATCGCAAAAATCACGCCCTCTACTTTTCCCGCGCTCCCATTCCTTACTTCCGGAATTCTGGAGATGCACCTGTATTCCACCATCTCGGACTCTATGCTTTTGAGCGAGATTTCCTGAGCAAATATGCTCAACTGTCACCCACACTCCTAGAGAGGTGTGAAGGCTTAGAGCAGTTGCGAGTACTTGAACATGGATTTGCCATTCGGGTGTGTATTACTGAAAAGGCAGTTTTGGAGATTAATACCCCTGAAGATTTAATTAAAGCTCAAGCCTTAATTTATCATTAAACCTGGAGATGCTATCCAAATTATTGAGAATATATCCCAGTTTTCCCTAAGTAGCTAAAAATTCTGTTAATATGTAAGTCTATCAATAGATAAATGATTATCTACATTGCCTCATATCCACGCTCTGGAAACTCATTGACCCAGCAAACAATTCAAACTTTCTTTGAGCGACCAATGACTGTAGTCTACGGAGGTAGTAGGAAACCTGAGACCTATGCTAGTGGAGCCGTAAATTTTATCAAAAACTGGCGTTGGCCAAAGGACAAGATAATTTCAAAATCTTTGTGGGGTAAGTTGCATGCTCAAATTAATAAAAACAATCTAGAAAACTGGATTGCTCTTTATGACCTGAATGTGCCCCCTTATACGAAAGATTGCCGCTACTTACTTCCTGGCTGTTTGAGCGTGCTAACGCCGAAAAATCGCCAAAAATTGGCAGCTGAGGAATCTCCCTTCTTTATCAAAACCCACGAACTACCCTACCAAGAATATTTTGAAGGGGAATACGTCATCTTACCTGTTCGTCATCCCGGTTCTGTTCTTTGGTCTTATTTCAATTTCATCAAGGATTTCTGGCAAGACGTTAAAACTCTCGATGAAGTAATTAGAGGAGAAGTGACATTTGGCTCGTGGAGTGAATGGTATCAAAGTTGGAATCAAGTCATACCTTCTCTAAATGACAGACTTTTAAGACTCCGCTTTGAAGATGTGCTGGCGGATAGGCGCAGGGCATGTCAGCAGATAAAAGCCTTGATTAGTCTAGATTATAATCCCTCCAAGCAAGAACTTTCATTTGAGGAGCTGCATAAAAAAGACCCGCAACATATCCGCTCTGGAAAAGCTAATGGCTGGGAAAAGTACTATACCGACAACCAGCTCAGCCTTCTTTGGGAGTTACACAGTGCAACCATGCAGCAATTCGGTTATGAGATGCCTAAATAGGCATAGTCTACGTTGGCTTCTGACGTTAATCAGCCTGCCTTGCTAAGGCAGAAGGCAGAAGGCAGAAGGTAAAAGAGTTTCAGGGTTTTTTTTCTGATTTAATACCAGGGAGTTTAAATGGGTGACAGCTTACATATTAGTACAACCCATTGTATAGTTAACAATAATTGACACTCCCCGCCGAAGTAAGAACGGGGATTCTTACTTGGCCTATGGCCACGCTACGCGAACAACGAGCCGACTTGCTCAGCCAGGTCGGAACCAGAAAGAGTAGAGGCCGATTCGACCTAAGCGTTTTGATCATAGATAATGGTTTCGGTGTGCCCCACCGTACCTTTACTTTTTTTTTTAGAGATAGATACTTTTTTAGATCTAAATTTTTCATAGACGTTAAAGTCGTTAGACTAAATTACGCAATATGTATCTCAGACATATTTTTTACGTTGCCTACTTATGGTTAGATAGTATCTATCTCTTTTAAAAGTCTATTGTTTATAATCTTATACTAGCACACCTAGTACAAACTGTCAAGAAAAAGTTTTAAAAAAAAGCCGTCCTTCTAGGACGGCTTTTT
>NZ_JAAHHU010000731.1:0-2358 GCF_010672095.1 Moorena sp. SIO3I6
GACCACATGATCTTATAAAATATTTTGAGGAAAAGGCAAAAAGCAAAAGGCAACAAGCAACAGATAAAAAATACAAGTCTCAAACATAAAAAAAAGCCGTAGACATAATGTCCACGGCTTTTTCAATTCCACAGTAAGTGGATTGAAATTTTGATCTCAGTCAGATCCCAAACCTAACCTGATGTGATGTTATTTGATTGGCCAAAGGTCACGCTATCCGACCAGACCGGAGCCTTTATCCTGGGGGGAAAACCCCCCAGAAATTTAGCGATGCAGCGCGGTCTTGGGGGTTTCCCCCATGAGCGACTGCATCAAGACAAAGTGTTATGGCAACAGCCAATACTTCATCATTGTAGTAATCACTTCGTCTGGAACACCAGTTGGCTCCAGAGGGCTCCACTCGCAAATCTCGGCATAGCCAAAGACATAAAGCATGTGCATACTATGCATTACTGCTTGACGAGAGCCTTTCATAGTGTGCTCAACAGGTTGTTTCTTTAGGTTTGGGTTTTTTGACATGAATCAAAGATTGAATTCGTATTTATATTTATAATAATAATTATTATAACAATTTTGTCAAGGGTTTTGAAAAAAGTTTTTTTGGGTAGTTTTAGGGGGAATAAAAAAACGTTCGCTAAAGTTATACGAACGCTTTTTTGTAAAAAAAATTAACTTACGTGTTGCTGATTATGGGTATGGTTTTGCCCCCCTAGCCCCCCAATTTTGGGGGGAAAAAGACTTTCAAATTCCCCTCCGGTGCGCTTTCCGTAGGCGAATTAAATTCGCCACGGGTCGCACCGCAAAGTTGGGGGATTTAGGGGGCTTGACCAAAACCAGATGATCGCGCATTCATTCCTTGATTCAGCAACGCCTTTTTAATAGCTATTAAGTACACAAAAATTCCCTACTCCCTACTCCCTACTCCCTACTCCCTACTCCCTATTCCCTATTCCCTATTCCCTTTAAATAGAATCACCTCCTGCCTTTTTTGCCTCTTCTATCCAGCTATCAAACAACTCTTGATTCTTCTCAACCCACTCTTTAGCATGGCGATTAATATCTTCTGAACTGCTCTCACCCTCTTTGATCTTTAAGCTTTCAACGTTAATGTCCTCAGCCGGAATTTGAACCAGTTCAAACCAACGCTTAGCAACTGGGTTAGCTGCCAAAAATTTCTTGTTAGCAACAATGCGCTGGCGATCGACAGTAAATCCAAGATTTTTTCCGTTTACAGAGGTGTCTTTTTCAGTTATATTTTTCTGGGATTCAGGAAGAGAGGTAAAGGGAACTTCTAACCAAATTATATCTTGATCCGGTTTTAATATTGTAGATATCCAGTGAGGATACAACGCATAGTATAAAATGCTTTCTCCTTGCTTGTAGCGAGTCATAACATCGGCGAGTAGCACGATATATTGTCCTCTAGTGTGTTCAACGGTATCTTCTAGTCCGTAAGCTTTGAGGTGATGATCGACTATCACTTCGCAAAACCAACCAGGATCACAACCGATTAAATTAGCTTTACCATTGCCGTCTGTATCAAATAGTTTCGCAATTTTTGGGTCTTTAAATTGTTGCAGGTTAGTAATGTTATATTTCTCAGCCGTTTTTTTATCGATTTGATAGCCTTGTATCACATCAGGAGTAATAACTCCAACTCGCTCTAACTTTTTGGTACCCCCAGCATTTTTAAAGAATTCTAGATGTGATTTTTCATAGTTTATAGTACTATAATCTAGCTCGCCATTAGCCACAGACACATAAATGATCGGATAGCTTATTTCTTTCGGTTCTTCGATTTCATAACCAAGTTTTTCCAGACCAATATTGACGATTTGGGTTTGAAACTGTTCCTCTACCCAGTTACTATGGGCAGAACGAACTTTAGTTTTTTTAACAGAGGAGGTTGACTCACAGGCACTTAAACCGATTAAAGCTGTCAGAGTGATTCCCAAGGTAAGTTGTTTGATCAGTTGTCTTACTTGTCGTTTCATGAAATCCTCTCCCAGGGTTTTTATCATGAAGTCTTACCTTCAGTCATAACTATAGCAGTTTTTAATGGGGTAGGGAGTAGGGAGAAGGGAGTAGGGAGTAGGGAGTAGGGAAGCTAATCTCTATCATTCCAGCCTTGCTAGTTTGTAGCAGGTACTACGCCATAGCATCTGAACTAAGGTACATCGAGAGCAAGTCTCTGGCAAAAAAATCGATGATGGTGATATTAAGAAAAAATTTGGACTTGGCATCAGGTGGTTTCGAGCCAGCCATCTGTGTGGGCACATTCAACGAAAAACATACTCCACCGAGATGCCTGGATACGTTGGTTTGGATTCCCAAAGATGGTATGATCATATTTGACTA
>NZ_JAAHHU010000732.1:0-2355 GCF_010672095.1 Moorena sp. SIO3I6
AACTCTCTAGAGTAAATTGATAATAATTATTGCTAAACTAACCAGCTCAAGCCTTGCTATAGCAAGCTTTAGCAATACATCACATTGATTTAACATCTCTAAGGCTAACTCTTAGGTTATAGGCTTAGGATAGGTTGAGCAAAATTTATTGAAATTTAATATCAACTATTGACTGCCGCGTTCCCTTTGAGTTACAGTCTATAGAACATACCCGATCACTGAGCCTTTCGAGCAATAGCCGAAAAGTTAAGCAGCAAAAGGGTGATCTACACTAGTTGGAGACAAAGTATGTTAGAGCAAATCAAAGAATTAACTGCTGAAAAGCGCACTGTTAGCAAAATTCAAGTCGAAATCAAGGAAATCGTTCCGAATAATCCCCGTAAGACTACTGAATCTTGCCTAAATACTGACGCTGACGGTGGTGATCTTAGAAGCGAGGAATCCTGAGACTATCTGAGCTTCTTAGGTAGCTATTGCTTATGAGCCTAGAATTGTTTGCAATAATTTAGTTGCTAATAGTTTTGGCTAAATCCGAGCTTGTATCAGAAATTAGAGAAATTTTCTCAATTAGTTTCTGGTGCAAGCTAGTTGCTTAGTATAAATTTTTTGTTGCTAATCTTTATCAAATAGTTATGTCGGTGCTCGCAAAAATCCTCAAGCCTTATAGTGAGCAGAAATTCCTAGAATACCATTGGACGAGTAAAGCAGTATTTATCCCAAGTGAGGACGAAAGGAAGTTTGCTGATCTATTTTCTTGGCAAAAACTCACCAATCTCCTGAATTTCCATCAATTCAAGTATCCGGAGCTGCGCTTAGCCTTAGATGGCAAAGTTTTGGAGGAAAAGGAAAACGCCAATCTAATCAAGTGGTGCCAATCAGGGGCAACTCTAATCATCGACAAGGTACATAAACTAGTACCAGAAATTACTAACTTCACCTCAGAAGTTAGACAAGATTTAGGCTATAGTGCTCAAGTCAATTCCTATTGTTCATGGCCCAGTAAACAGGGATTTTCCTGTCACTACGATACTCACGATGTCTTTATCTTGCAAATAGACGGAAACAAGGAATGGTACGTATTTAGCGATACTCTAAAATACCCCTTGACTGATCAAAAATCAGCCTCTGAAACACCTCCGGAAGGGGAGCCTTACTTGAAGTGTACCCTTACCCCTGGTGATGTGTTGTATATACCCCGTGGACATTGGCACTATGCTGTTGCTCTAGATCAACCGTCACTACATTTAACCCTAGGTATTCATTGCCAGACTGGTGTGGATTTTTTAGACTGGTTAGTGAGTGAGTTACGGCAGAATGAAGCCTGGCGTAAAAATTTGCCACTGCGGTTCGATGCTGCTCCCTTAGATCCGTCGATTGATAACTTAATCCAAAATTTAAAGCAATACGTTAGTAACAGTGATATCCAGGAACAATATAACTGTTATCTTGATGGCTTAGTCAAACCACTAGCTAGATACTCTCTACCTGCGCAAGCAGGATTTAATATATTTCCGAATGGTGTAGAGACTAGGTTTAGGAATCCCAAATTTAAACGCCTCAAAATTTCACAACTGCCAGATGACAATGGCTACAAAATTATCGTTTCAGGTAAAGAAATCGCTTTGAGAGGAGTAACTGACTCCTTGGTGGAAAATTTATTCACCAGAGAGACGTTTACCGGTAGTGATGTCATGACATGGTTACCAGATTTCGATTGGGAGGTTGATGTCGCTCCTCTTTTAACCCACTTAGTTACTGAAGGAATTATTTTTGTTGACTCCAGAGTATAGCGCTACGCGCAAGGCAAGAGGCAATAGGCAATAGGAAAAAGTTCACTAAAAGAGCGTTTCAGCAATACGTAGTGCTATATAATTAATAATTTTTTTTCTAGTTTTAAAAAAATGATAATTAAGGATAAAAACCCATGAACACTTTTTTTTGTGCTGACCATTCACAGCAGTTAGCCGAAGATATTATCGGTAGTGGCACTAATTACCAAGTGTATGTTTTAGTAGAATGCCGCCAACCGTGGCTGTCTAATGCCATGGATTCTAAGTATATTCCAGAGAATCTTAGGAGTTTGGTGGATGAGGTGAAGCACCGTAAGCTGCCAGTAAGATTCCTGCTGATTGCTAATAATAAAACCCTAAAAGCCGATCAGACTAAGCTTTTGATTTATAGTCACAACGGTGAAGCCAGGTTAAAAGGGTACAGCAAGCTAGAGTTTGATGTGACTAATCTTGGTGAGGTAGCTGGGATTGTCAAACAATTCTTAGCTGGAGAAACGCCAAACTGTGTAACACAAGACAGTGACACTAGAGACATTTTAGTTTGCACCCACGGTAGCCATGATGT
>NZ_JAAHHU010000733.1:0-2353 GCF_010672095.1 Moorena sp. SIO3I6
CTTACCATTATGGGTTAGGGGCAACTCGTCTAAAACCACAAATGCCGAAGGAATCATGTATTCTGGCAGCTTTGCTTGGATAAGTCTTCGCAATTCTGGCACAATTGCTGTCCGAGATTCTTCAGCAATAGTGCTGACAAGATAAGCGACTAAGCGCTTGTCACCCGGAATATCTTCCCTAGCAATTACTGCGGCTTGTCTCACCACAGGGTGTTGAGTAAGTACTGCCTCAATTTCCCCTAGTTCAATGCGGAAACCGCGAATTTTTACCTGATGATCCCCACGACCGAGTAACTCAATATTACCATCGGCAAGATAGCGAGCTAAGTCTCCCGTTTTGTATAATTTTGACTTTTGATTGTTGACTTTTGAATTGTCAAAGGGGTTGGTGATGAATTTTTCTGCTGTTAATTCTGGGCGGTTGAGATACCCCCTGACCAGATAGTCTCCACCTACGTAAAGTTCCCCAGTTTCTCCTATGGGAACCGGTTGCATTTGCTGGTCTAAAATATAAATTGGCAGCTTAGCAATGGGGCGAGTTATAGAAAAGTTACGCGGTTCTGGTTCGGGTTGACAGTGCCAGGAGCTAACCACAATGGTTTCAGTAGAGCCGTAGATTTCAATTGCTTGGCAATTGGGAAGGCTCTCCCAAAAGCGTTGTTTGAGAGCAAAGGGAAATGCTTCCCCACCTACAAAGATTCGTCTGAGATTCCTACAATTCTTCAAGCCCGGATCTTCGAGAAAAATCGAGAGCATAGAGGAAACAAAATAAGCAACGGTAATTTGCTCTTGGGCGATTAGCCGAACTATGTAAGCACTATCTTTTTCACCGTCTGGTTTTGCTAAAACAACGCAAGCTCCAGCCATTAGAGGCCAAAATAACTCCCAGCGGCTGGACACATCAAAGCTGAGAGAGGCTTTGTGCAAAACGCGATCGCTTTTCTGATAGGGAAAAGTCTCTTGAAGCCAGCCCCAGCTTTGACAAACCGCTCTATGGGGCATCATTGCGCCTTTTGGCTTTCCGGTTGAGCCAGAAGTATAGGTAATGTAAGCTAAGTTTTCTCCTCCAACCCTACCGACTGGGTTAGTATTGCTTTCTACAGCTATTTTCTGCCAATCTGTATCCAAGCAAACTAGATATCCTTGATATTCTGGAATTTCCGGCACCAATTTCTGTTGTGTCAACAGCACTGACACTTGGGTATCATGGAGCATGAACTCCAAACGCTCCCTCGGATAGGATGGATCTAAGGGCACATAAGCCCCCCCTGCTTTAAGAATCCCCAAAAGTCCGACCACTGTATCAACAGAACGCTCAACACAAATCCCCACAAGGGTTTCCGGTTCTACACCCAAGGAGCGCAAATAGCTGGCTAACTGGTTCGCTTTATCATTCAGTTCTCGGTAGGTTAACTGCTGGTTGTCAAATACAACCGCAATCTGATCAGGTGTTCGTTCTACCTGGGCTTGAAATAACTGAGGTATTGTATCCATATCCTTTTGCCATGCACTTTAGCGAACGTATGAGGCTCCATTAATATCAATGTTGGTTCCAGTTGCCGAGGGGACTTGTCCGGACAAGAGAAAAACCACCATGGCAGCAATTTCCTCTGGCTGGGCGATTCGCTGTAGGGGAATACCTGATACAATCTCAGAGAGAGGATAGTTTTGGCTAAATTCCGCAGCCATTTCGGTATCAACAAAGCCCGGACAAATAGAATAGGCTAGTATGCCATCAGCAGCGAAGTTTCGAGCAATACTTTTGCTTAAATTACTCAGTGCTGCTTTGGAGGCTGCATAGTGTATATACTCTGGGGTGTCACCACGATGAGCTGCACGACTAGAGATGTTAACAAGAATTCCTCCTCCCTTGGACTTAAAGTGTTCTATTGCCCGTCGGGTGATGGAACTAACAGCAATCAAGTTCACCTGAAGAGTTTCAATCCATTTCTCTTCCCAGACTGACGGATTATCATCCAAGCTGAGTTCGGTCATGATGGCGGCATTATTCACAACACCATCAAGGGAATATCCCAGATTAAGAATTTCCTCTACTAATTCTTGTCCTGCTTGGGGCTGGGATAAATCTTTTTGAATGACAACACAATCAGTTTTTGCCTTGGATGCCAATTCTTTGGCTGAATCGATATGGGAATTACAGTGCAGGATAACTCGTGCTTCTGAAGAAATAAGGGATTCGGCGATGGAGTAGCCGATTCCAGTTCCCGCACCTGTTACTAGGAATGTCTTTTCTGTGATTTTTAAGCTTTGAATATTCATGGTATTGCTTCCATCAGGTAGAATTCAGGATTCCTTGCCAGGAAAAAAGTCTGGCTTCCAATTTGGTGGAACA
>NZ_JAAHHU010000734.1:0-2314 GCF_010672095.1 Moorena sp. SIO3I6
TCTTAAAAAGTATGGGTAGGTAAAATATAAAGGTGAGGACACCAGCCCCATAACATACTGGTGCAAGTCTGTGGGTGCATCTATTTTATGGGAAAGAAAAACCACAAAAATGCAATTCGTAGCTTGAATCAGCGCATTGCTGAACACCAAGAAAAGATTAAATTAGAGTATGAAAAGGACTTTCCCGATCAAGGTTTAATAAGACATTGGTAAACTGAGATTCGTGCCTTTGATAAGGGCATTCAGCAAGCACTAAAACGATTGGGGAAATAATTATGCAGATTCGCGATCGCTCCCTTCCTATTACTAGCAATACTCTGAAAACATTAATTACAGAGTTAGGCTCAGAATGCCAAACCGTTACCGGATTAATCTATCAGCTTCAGTCACCTCACCTGAGTGCTAGACAACAAGCTGAGATTCTGGCAGAATTGCTGGCTGCTGCAATTCATTTGAATGTTCATTGTGGAGAAGAATTTCAGACGCTAATTGCTCAGGAGATGGAAAAATTACCGGATGATGATGAACAGGAGTAAATCGGGATTTGAAGTCAGAAGTCAGAAGCTTGAAGTCAGAAGTTTTTATAGCGTTTCTAGGACTCATGAGGTACACAGGATTGTTTCACTCTTGCCTGCTCCCTGCTCCCTAAAAGCCAAATATTTGTACCTCACAAGTCGTAGAATTGCTATATAATGATATTATGAGCAAAAAACAATCATACTGGAGATGCCAACAGGTATTATTATCCCCAAACAAAGACCTATTATCTATCTTTGAGTACATTGGTTCAGAGTCTAATAAAATCTACAATTGCTCGGTCTATTACGCCAGACAAATTTGGTTTAAAGCTAAGCGTATTGTAGGGAAATCTGAGCTTTGTGCTCAAATGAAGCATAACCCGCACTTCACAGCCATGTATGTAAGTGCATCTCAGCAAGTTTGTAATGGAGTAGCCGAATCATTTAAGTCGTTCCAGAAGCTTAATAAATTGTTTTGGAAGGGACAACTTGGATATCGACCAAAACCTCCAGCTTACAGAAAGAGTGGGTTGTTCACAGTGTCGTACCCAAAAAGATGGCTAAAGTTAGTTGGTAATAAAGTTCGATTACCCCTTGGCAAACAGGTTAAAGCATGGTTTGGGTTATCTGAGTTTTTTATTGATATGCCATCCAATTTGGATTGGAGACAGATAAGAGAAGTTCGCATCCTGCCCAGAAATGGGGTCTTCTATGCTGAATTTGTATACAAAATAGAACCGGAAGTTGTTGATCTAGACTTCAGTAAGGCCCTAGGCATTGATCATGGAATTGATAATTGGCTGACATGTGTGGATACAGTTGGCAACAGCTTTATTGTTGATGGAAAGCACATCAAGAGCTTGAATCAATGGTACAACAAACGTGTTGCTACTTTAAAAAAAGGCCGGGATAAAAACTACTGGACAAAACAGCTTGCTGCTGTTACAGAAAAGCGCAACAGGCAAATGCGAGACGGGATAAATAAGGCAGCTCGACTAGTTGTTAACCACTGTCTCAAAAATGGAATTGGAACTCTAGTATTTGGTTGGAATCAAGGACAAAAACATAATGCCAATATGGGCAAGCGCAATAATCAACAATTTGTCCAAATCCCCACAGCACGCCTGAAGCAACGTATTTTCCAGTTATGCGATCAATATGGCATTAAATTTCTAGAGACAGAGGAAAGCTATACCAGTAAAGCAAGTGCCTTAGATAATGATGAGATTCCCGTATTCGGTGAAAAACCCGCAGAGTGGAAACCCTCAGGAAAAAGGGTCAGACGTGGATTATACCGGACTGCTTTGAACTGGTATATCAACGCCGATTGCAACGGAGCAATGAATATCCTCAGGAAAGTAGCGGGAACCATTGGCATTGACCTGATGGGACTCAGTAGGGGCGCTTTGACTACGCCTTTAAGAGTTCGTTTGTGGACTCTTAACGAATCCCCGCGTCTAATGACCGGGGAGTGTCAATATACGAAAACCATCATTGAAGCCACGGACGTCGCGCCTAACTAAGTCGATGCGAATCGCAGAACGGCAGAAACCAGGATCGTTGCCCCAGGAGCCGCCCCGCAGAGGCGATTTTGGATTATTTTCGTCATTTGTGGCTGAATCTGGATTATTTTCAGTCTTGACATTTTCCGGTTCATTATCCTCAATCCAAGCACTGCCATCTGTGGGCGCACCTTCGTAGTTATTATGCCAGTCATCAGCGCACCATTCCCAAACGTTCCCGTGCATATCATATAACCCAAAGGGATTCGGATAAAATTGACCCACAGGGGTGGT
>NZ_JAAHHU010000735.1:0-2347 GCF_010672095.1 Moorena sp. SIO3I6
GACTGATACGGGGATCATTTTCATTTTTGAATATATGACCTTTAGCTTGGTTTTCTACTAAGTGCTTGAGTTTGTCTGCACCCACGATCATTGAACGGAATTTCCAGATTCGGAAGGGTTTCCCATTCAGACCACAACGGATCTGACTATAAAATAATGGACCGGGATCGACTATCGACATAGCGATCGCAATCGGAATTGCGATGCTCACGGTAATTAATAATCCAACCAAAGCTCCAATAAGATCAATTAATCGCTTGATAGTATTGTTGGCAGACTGATGAACCTCTTGCTGAAATAAACAACTTGGTATTCTGTTATCCCAAATTGGTGAATCAATCGAGGTATAAGCAGAAGACTTGGAGATAATCACGGCTTTTTCTTAGTTATCTAAAGTTGATTAAACGACGGAATAATTGCTTTAAATCCCCAGGCTGATAGAACAGTTAAGCTCAAGAGAGCCAACTTGCTTAGGTAGTTTTTGGCAAAACTTTATGGAAGAGTCTCCTGCCATTTTCCAAAAGATTTGGTAGGCACCCACTAACCCTAAAGTCTTTGTTGTTCACTAAATAGTCTATTAACCAGACCGCTGAAAACTTTAAAAGTTCCCACTAAAGTTAATTTTTTTTTTTTATAAAAGTAACTTATATATAGGTAGATGACCTTGTCATTTTTATTGACCGCCTTATTAAGAATTTTTAATCGAAGCCTCTGCTCATAGTATTTTGATTTTTCAAAAAAAGAGTAGTATATTTTGTATCATTTCACTGAACTTTCACATTGTATCGACGAATTCGTGAAGGGATTGTGAATTGGGGTTGAATTAATTGACTTCTAGTCTGAATTTTGGTAATAATAGTTAACTATTATTAATCAACAAATGACTGGAAATGATTAGAGGTAAAAATAATGCAATTGATGTTAAGTTGCTAGGTAGACATCCCTAAAGACTACCTCTGATACTAAATCCAAGGTGAACTACCACGACCTACTTCGTAGAGGTCGTGGCTTCCAACTTCACGGAAGAATGCCTTAACTTGGACGGGCGTCCACGTTTTGGTCTTACTTCTTCTCCATTGGCGTTAACCTCCCCCGTCCCAGAGGAGGATAGCATTCTGATTCCTTCTGCTCTAATATTCTTTGCCGCATTACCATCTCTGTCGTGGTGAATTCCACAACTTGGACAAGTCCAAGTCCTAATATCCAGTGGCAACTCTTTGATTCGGTAATGACAATTAGAGCAGGTTTTGGAACTAGGAAACCATCGGTCTATTTCAACTAACACTTTTCCTTCTCTTTCGCACTTGTAAGAAAGAAAATTGACAAAGGTTCCCCAACCCAGATCAGAAATTGCTTTAGCTAATTTATGGTTACGAACCATGCCCTTGACATTCAGGCTTTCGACTACCACTACTTGATTATGATCTACTATTTTTCTAGACAGCTTATGTAGGTAGTCTTGGCGGACATTTCCAATTCGCTCGTATACCTTAGCTACAATTTTTCTGGCCTTTTTGCGCCCACTGCTTCCTTTTTTCTTTCGGGCAGCAATACGCTGTTTTTTGGCTAACTTTTTTTCGGACTTAGCCAGGTGCTTAGGATTACTGAATTTAGAGGTCTTTTCGCCGTCATAAGAAATAGCAAAATCTTTGATGCCTAAATCAATACCGATTACCTGTCCACTAGTGGAGGATTCCACACTAGCGCCTTCATACTCCATCAGGACAGAAGCATAGTACTTTCCAGAAGGAGTTTTGCTGACTGTTACAGTCTTGATCTCTCCGTCCAGTGGGCGATGAATTATCGCCTTTACGATTCCCAGTTTTCCAGGGAATTTAAGACAATCACCCACCTGTTTTACGTTTTGGGGATACTGGATTGATTGACGGTGATGGTACGATTTGAATCTAGGGTATTCAGCTCTACCTTCAAAGAAATTTTGGTAAGCACGACTAAGATTGAGACTCACAGATTGTAAGACCTGAGAGTAACAATCTTTTAGCCATTCAGTCTCTTTTTGTTTCTTAAGTTTCGGCAACATAGAGTTGAGTGCAGATTGCTTTAGCCCAAAGCCAGTTTCTTTGTAGGTTTCTATGCACTGATTCAGAGCATAGTTCCACCACCAACGAGCGCATCCAAAATTTTGAGCTAACACTTGAACTTGCTCTTTCGTGGGATAAATTCTAACTTTGACGGCTTTATGTTTCACTGCACTCAACTTCGTTATCGACCTTGCTTAATAGTATATATATTTTATAGTAAGATGTCAAGGGATAAGATGAATTTCCTGGCTCGCTATCCATCCCCACCCTGAAAGAGGGTGGGGAATTCCGCGAGTTTTGTTAAA
>NZ_JAAHHU010000736.1:0-2346 GCF_010672095.1 Moorena sp. SIO3I6
GTGGAATTGAAGGGGGAAGGGATGGCACAGGATTTCCTCCTGAGAGTGGATGCTATGGAATAGTAACTATACTATTTTGAACACATCTATCCGCTTTGTGCTATACCTGCAGTTCAGTAATGAGACCACTACCCCAAACCCCAAACCCAAAACCCCGTCAGGAATTGTGCATCTTCCCAACAGTGTCCACTCCCAACCCCTCTATAAAAGAATCCCAACAAAATTAATTCGTCTTTCAGGAAACTGTCATATTACTGCTGTAGTCTTCAAAGAAGAGTCCCAAGTCCGAGGGACAATCTGGATGGTTTTCTTGGGTACACCGAAGACGCATGAATAAGTGACACATTAAGACCAACCAGCTGGGTGCTGTTAGCCGTAAGGTTGAATCTAGATAGGCTGCAAATGAGGTTGAGGCAATTATGAATGCTCCTACTTTTCTAAATCGGCAAAACCATAATCGACAGTGGTTCCCAATGTCCCGCAAAAACCACAGGCATTTAGCACCAGTGAAGCTAGTGCCTAGAAAAAGCCACATACATTCTGTGAAAAGCCTGCGCACCTTAGCAAACTCGAAAGTGAAACAAGGGGATTACAGCAGTGCGATCGCATTGTTAACCCAGTTGATTAATCTAAATCCCACCAGTGCATCAGACTACAACAATCGGGGATTGCTGTATTTCCAAAGTGGTCAGCCTTACAAAGCTCTATTTGATTACAATCAGGCACTGCGAATTGATCCCAGATTGGACAGTGCTTACAACAATCGCGCTAATTATTATGCATCAGTTGGGCAACTGGCTGAAGCCCTCACCGACTACGAGCAAGCTATTGATCTCAATCCGGGAAATATCCGCACCTGGATTAACCAAGCGATCACCTTCCGGGAATTGGGATTGTACGATTTAGCCCTAGAAAACCTTGACATGGCTCTAATGCTAGGATGCCTGGAAGACCATGTCTATGCTCAGAGAGGGCGTACTTACCATCTCAGGGGTGACTGGAACTGTGCCATCAGCGACTATCAAAAGGCTTTGAAGTGGCTGCCATTGTCTGGTTCTTCTGATTCCTTGCGCGAGAAAGTGGAAAATTGGATCAATGATTTGCTTAAGCCACTGAGAGCTTGAAGGGATTAGTGGTTAGCTCTTGCGTCCCAAACAGCGATTCTCCCTAGGAGACGCTACGGGAGTCACGCGAAGCTTCCGCGCTTATGGGATTGGCCGTAGGCCACGCTACGGGATTGACCGTAGGTCACGCGGGGCGCGAACGCACAGAGCTTGCTCTACCGATTACCTTTAGCTCAGTTTATGCCCACCGGAAGTATAACTAATTTCCATCCCCTAAGTCTGGATCTTGCCAGACGACCTGAAGCTGATTCGGATCACGTCGTAAGCTTTGCTCTCGCATTACTTTCTGGGCTTGCCTGGGGTCAAAAGAGCGACTGAATTCACGGCGCAAGTTATTCACTCGTGTCTCAGTTCGCTTCACCTCTCGTTTTACTTCTCGCAACTTGGCTTGCTGTGAGAGATGATAAGGTAATAGTTCCATGAGTGCGGTAATCGCAGCAGCACACAGAACTAGGTTTACAAGTAACTTAGCAGTAGTTTCACCAGCAACTGCCCCGTAAGACTGTCGCTGCGGACGGTGCTTGATTCGAGGAACTCTTCGGCGAGGTTTTGATGGTACCCGAGTTGAGTCAGAGGGTTGGATTGCGTTCATTTCCGTTTACAATGCCACGCTGGTACACCAGCGCCCTTGGGTTTATTATTGGGTTGATTAGGATAGAGTTTTGAGTATGCACCTTTTATTTAGCCAGATAATTTAGCTAAAAAATAGTCTTTATGGAACAATCAAGCCCCCAAATAGACTAAGAGCTTAGCATAATGTGAGTTTGATCACATAAATTTCCTGGTGTTGACTTGAATCCAGGGGACAGGAGCTTCGAGTCAGGATAATAATTCAGAATTATTGCTTATAATATAGGAAATATCTATTAACCTTCCCAGGTAGACTGGCCTTGGCAGCCATCATTCAACTCCAATTCCCCTCCCGTTATACCCGCGTATGAAGCGCGGTAAAGGGGGCGTATAGGGTGTGGACGCAGGTGACCCACACAGCCCGGAGACGAAACCTTAAAATAAGGTTTGAAGTTACCGTAAGGAGAGTGGAGCCTTAATCAAACAGTTTTAACCCTTTTACGCATAACCGACTAACCATAAAGGCTCCACTCTCCTAAGGTTTCGTCTCTGGCCTTAATCATGGAGGCGCGCTTGACCCGTAATTAAATTCGCCATGGGTCGCGCCTCAAAGTTTTAACCAAAGGTGCGCTTTCCGTAGGCGAATTAAATT
>NZ_JAAHHU010000737.1:0-2345 GCF_010672095.1 Moorena sp. SIO3I6
CTAATTATGACGCTTCCTATACTTATGCAGAGGAAGCAAAAGGGGAATATCGAGAAGAAACCACCGACGTAGGACGATTTCCCCCCAACGGCTTTGGCTTATACGATATGCATGGCAATGTTTGGGAGTGGTGTGCGGATCCAAGGCATTCTAATTACGAAGGAGCTCCTAAAGATGGGAGTATCTGGAATCAATTTGATAATAATACTTATTATAATTTTTTGCGGGGCGGGTCCTGGTTCCTCAATCCTGGGAATTGCCGTTCTGCCTACCGCGGCAGCTATCTCGCGCGCGTTTTCATCTTCGACAATGTCGGTTTTCGTGTGGCGAGGGCTGTTGGGAGGACTTAGCCCTTTTTCCTTTTTGACCTTTGGCACTTTTATACTTTTATACTTTATTTCCGCCGTATGAGATGGATTTGATAACTATAGTTTAAAATCAAGGCAATACAATCCTCTCAGCAAACAAACTCTGCAATCGCTCTAACTTACCACCCTTTTGATACAATAAATCTCCCTTACCCAACAAATAAGCCGCTTCAGTGTTGGTGCCACCAAAAATAATCTTTGAATCCGCTTCAGAGGCTGTGCGTAAAGCAATTCGCCCTGGTAAATTAGAGCGAATAATCGGAGTAACAACGTTAGCGTCTGGCCGTTGAGTAGCAACAATCAAATGAATCCCAGCAGCTCTAGCTTTTGCTCCCAAACGCTTAATACTTAATTCTAACTCTTTGCGGATTTCTTTTTCAGCCATGAAGTCAGCATATTCATCAAAAATACAGATTATCCGAGGTAACGCTAGGTTTGGTTTATTACTCAATTGCTGATTATAAGCATCCAGGTGAGGACACTTGGCTTGTTCAAATTTCAGGTAACGCTCCTCCATTTCGTCAACTAATTCTGCCATCAGTTCGATAGCGCGATCGCTATCTTTTACGATTGGTGACAGCAACCATGGCATGTCCTCAAATTCTGGGAAAGTGACGCGCTTGGGATCAACTAGAGCAATTTTGAGCTGTTCAGCAGAATGGTTATAAAGTAGGGATAGCAGAAGCGATCGCAAAAATTCGCTCTTGCCACTTCCGGTTGTGCCCCCTACCAAAAAGTGACAAGTATTGGGATCCGATAAATCCGCTTCTACCAATTTCCCATCTAAATTTACTCCAAGCCCAATCTTGGGAGGATTACTAGAGCTTTGGTGAACCTGGATATAGTCAGAAAATCTAGCTACTTCTCTATCCTCATCCTTCCGTGGTAAATCCACACTGACATACCCAGCTTCAGGAGTAATCAGGGGAGGATTCTCCAGACCTAAGTGTACTTGTAAATCCTTGGAGCGATTCTGTATCGATATGACTTTTACCCCACGATTGGGTTTTACCTTGATCCGGACAAATGCTGGAGCAACTGTTGCGTTGACATAATCGACACTAATTTTAAAGTCTTCTAAAGTACTCACCAATTTTTCCCCGGTCTGATCAGCATCAAGAGTTTTCCGGGATGGTGCCTTGACCGGCTTTTGCTTAGTATCAGGAATTTTGCGGGATGGTGCCTTGACTGGCTTTTGCTCAGTTTTCCCATCCTCAAAAAAGGTTTGACAGGTCTGTTGTTGGGGACAAATGTTGCATAGGTGAGGCTGTCGTGTCGGTGGTGGTGGCTTCAGGTTGCCCTTACCGATTGTGGGAGTGCAATGGTTTTTTCGGCGTTGCTCATTAGTTTTGGTCAAGCCCCCTAAATCCCCCAACTTTGGGGGACTTTGAGAGTTTTGTTCCCCCCAAAATTGGGGGGCTAGGGGGGCAAAATCATACCCAGAATCAGCAACGCCCCCATCTCCACTCTCTTCGACCTGGGCAGGTTTCCAAGTCAGCCATTCCCGCATCTGTTGTAATTTATGGGGAATGAGCTGATGCACTGTATCCTCTAGCTCTTCCCGGGAATAGTAGTGTTTTTGGAATTCCGGTAAAACACAATAAACCGCTGCATCGATTGCTACTCCTTTTTTTTGGTGGAGCATGTAACTATAGAGGGCTACTTGAGCTAAGTTAGCGGATGGATCTACCGGTTGATAGGTTTTATAGTCTACGACACAATAGCGATCGTGCTCACAGTCGAAGATTAAGCTATCGAATTTTCCATTAACTCGTTGCTGGGTACCATCAGGAAGAGTGAAGTTATAACTGAGCTTTATTTCTTGAGCAACGAAGGTTTTACTAATTACTTCCTCTGGCTGACAATAGGGTCGATTAGTAACTAGCAGTTGAGTCCAATGGGGAATTAGTGATTTTAATCCTTGCCACAGTTGAAGTAAGATCGAGGCTATATCTGGATTGGTATTGATTTTGGGGA
>NZ_JAAHHU010000738.1:0-2341 GCF_010672095.1 Moorena sp. SIO3I6
TATGACCAGAGATGAGTTAGAAAAAGGTCTAGTTGATTGTTGTGATTCTTTGACTAAAGAACAAATAACAAAATTGTTTTCTTATTGCTGCTATTGTAACTAATATAAGCGCAAACCGCTATAATCTTGGAACGTCCTGGGGTAGATTCGTTCAAATCTTGACTAGAATTTGCTGCTTTAAAACTCATGACTGCTTCAGATCAAATACACTCCTCTTCTAAAAAGCTTCGGCTCACAGATACTCAACACGCCCAACCATTTCCTCTGGCCTATAAATCTCATGAATCAAAACTAAGCCTTTGATCATCTCACCAATCTAATTTTATCCTTCACCTCTTATCTCTCTCCATTTTTCCTGAAACTTTGAAGGAGGACTATTTCGCTTTATTTCTTCAACAAGTCTATCAGTTTCAATGGTATGACGGTCAATTTCTTCCCGATGCTCATAATAGTATGCCATAGCCCCATGAATCTGCGCTAAGGACAGATCATACTTGTGAGCAATTTCTTCTAAAGATTCTTTCATCTCCAAATACATCTCGGCAATGGCAGCAACAGGGATTCTTGTCCCAGCGATGCGGGGTTTACCAAAGCAATAGTCAGGATCTATGGCAATATACTCTGTACTTATTTGTTGGATAGACATTTGTCTGACTTGGATTAAAAGGCAACCATACTAATTATAGCAATTAATTGCTTGAGGTACCTCGACCTTCGATTTTTAGGGAGTAATAAAATTGAATATCCCTCATAAGTATGATCAATTATATCAAGCCTTTGCTAATATATAATTTTAAATTATCTCATGAAAGCAAATGCTGATTGATCATCATACCAAAAAATCATCTTATCTCTTTGATACTGCTCCGAAGTTCCCTATTCCCTATTCCCTATTCCCGATTCCCTTTCACCATCAAGTCTAGTTTCACATCTCAACTTAAAAAATATAGCTGACGGCTGATAGCTGACTGCTGAACGCTTACTAACATCCTACGTTAACAATAATTATGAAACCCCAAACTGAGCAAATTGTTACTACCCTTCAAGAATTAACCAAAGATGAATACTACAGCCTAGTTGGTGACGCACCTTATATAGTTATCCCTTGGGAAGTGGACGATAAAGGTCCTTTTTCAGTGGAACGCTTTCTAGTGGATAACACCGGTCTTATGCCCTTTGCTCCTGAAGAGTTTCTCAGTCAAATTCGCGCCACCCAATCTCAACCTGTGAGCGACCATTACCAAAATCTGATCGCACTGCTGCAAGCTAATTTGTCAGAGTTAACTATCTATGGCTATCGCCTTCCTACACTACCAGAAGACTTGGAAGAGGGATTTCCCCTTCAACAAAGTGTCTTTGGCTCCTTAGGAATTCCGATGCTAATTGGTTCATCAACACCAGGAGAGTGGATTGGATTAGGTATCAAACAAACCTGGCGGTGCAACTCATCACCACAATTTATGATTCCGGATCTAGAATCTGTCCAAGACAATACCGCTGCACTAGTTGAGCAAATCCAAACTATCACCAATCAAATTACTCATCAAGCCCAAGCAGAGGAAGAATTAAGTTTTGGAGCTTTCGAGGTAGTGACCACCACTAGTCGCCACGAAGTTATGCAAAAATTATTGGATACTACGGGATTTTTAGAGATTAGCGAAATCAATGAATTTATTAGAGTTCGAGATGATTACGGCAATGAGATAGAAGAGTACCAGGAAGCAATAGCACAGCTAGAACAAGAACTAGTCAAGTTACAGGAAGAAGGAGAATTATCAACGGAACAATACCAAGAGGTTCAAGAAGAATTGTCAGAACAAAGAGAAGGATTAGAGGAAATCCAAACAGAATGCAAGTTCGAGATAGATTTGAGAAACCTGTTTGCCACTCAACTGCTGAATTCCAAAACTTACCATCTTAACTTCAATCTGTCTGGGGAATGGTGTACAATTCACTATGCCTTAGGGGAAACTCACGATCAAGATTGGGTAGTACTAGCAACAAGTAGTTATACTCTTTGAAGGAAGACCAGGAGATGGGGCGATGGGGCGATGGGGCGATGGGGTGATGGGGTGATGGGGCGATGGGGTGATGGGGCGATGGGGAGTCAGATCAGCAACTGGCTCTCCAAGACTCCTTAGGTGCGCTTTCCGTAGGCGAATTAAATTCGCCACGGGTCGCACCTCTGCATTGCTACTCCCTACTCCCTGCTCCCTACTCCCTGCTCCCTGCTCCCTGCTCCCTGCTCCCTGCTCCCTGCTCCCTGTTCCCTGCTCCCTGCTCCCTGCTCCCTGCTCCCTGCTCCCTGCTCCCTGCTCCCTGCTCCCTGCTCCCTCTCTCA
>NZ_JAAHHU010000739.1:0-2332 GCF_010672095.1 Moorena sp. SIO3I6
TAGCGGTAGGAGTTAATAATTCAATTTCTTGAATTATGGCTGGATTCAAATACTTAAAAACATCCTGGGTTAAAACCGAAATTGCTTCGGCGGTCAACCCTTTAAGTTCACGAGCAAATCTCGCCATTCGTCCCTTAGCAAAATTGACTTGAAAGCGAGTCCTTTTGAGCAGGCGTTGTCTAATATTTTCATAAAGCGTTTGTTTATCGATAGTTTCATAATAGGGAAGATCGGGATTCAAAATTCTTGGAATAATATCAGGATTTTCTTCTAGAAATAGCAGACTGCCTTCCTGGTTAAATGCTTCAATTCCTTCCATGCCCAAAGTGCCTAAATCAGCCAAAGCAATAATCCGAGCTACCAGAGATAGGTTTTTATCAGAAGAGTAGAGGTCAGGTTGGTAAATGGTATTGTCTGAAGTATCATACCAACAAATGGTAGCGTTAATCGCTTCTGTAATGATTTGTAAATCTGAATCGGTAAACAAGGTCAGATGGTTAGAAGTTTGCTTGCTTATCCATTCATTCTGATTTTTGATGTAATCCAAAAGCTTAGTAATTGTAGCGGCTTCGCTCACACCATTTTCTCGCCGTCTAGAAGTATGGGGTTTGATTTGAGGGAGAAACTCTTGTACCATATCGTGAGCAATGGCGCACAGATCGATTAACTGTTTCATTCTGCTCAGATAGTCTGCTGCTATATCATTGTCCAGACAGGCTTCCCAATAGGGTCTGATGGCTTGGAAAATCCGATCAGCCCTACGCTGCACTCCCTTAACATGGTCACAATTATGATAGTAAAGCTGTTTTCGCTCCGTTTCTTTTTCCATTTCCAACAGAGCAAAGGTTTTCACCCTAGTGACTGCTTCCACAAAGGAGCTAGGAAGCTGAGCTAAATCATCAATTGATGGGTGTAATAGATACTGATTATCCTGATTTATTTTATTCATGATAACTATCGGTTTTAAATACCAAAAATTGATTGAATACGTTTGCGAATTTCCGCGAAAGGAGTTTCGTCTTCCTCTGTGCTACTAACAGTTATTCCTAAGCGTTCCAATGTCTCTTGACGTTTGGATAATTCTTCAGAAATTCGGTCAGCTAATTCTTCGTGCTTAGCCAATAGACTTTGTAAATTGTCTCGATCCACCACAAACAGCATCGTCTCTTCTAGGGTACGAAGAGTAGCAGTACGGGGAGTACCCATCAGCAGAGACATCTCCCCGATAAATTCCCCAGACTTACGGGTAGCGACTCGTTTTCCAATCGATTCTACAAACACTTCCACTTTTCCAGATAGGATAATATAAAATGAGTCCCCTGGATCGTTTTCCCGACAGATGGTTTCGTAAGCTGGGAGAGTTTTCCGATAGCCCTCTTCAATGATATGTCGCAGTTCGATATCGCTGCAGTTTTGAAAATAACTTACTTGCCGCAATAGATCTGCCAGCTTCCAGGCTTTAGCGGATTTAGACTTGGGTTTGCGTTTAGCTGTAGCTGATTGCTTGTGGGTTGAGGAGGAGCCATTAGTCACCCCGGGGGTTTGTAATTGCCGAAACAGGGAGACTAAGGCTTCTGGATTGTGAATACGCAAGTTTCGCTCAGGGTGGCCGGGTTCGATGTGGCGCGATCGCAATTCAGTATCAATCAGATAATACAAAGCACTTTTAATCCCTTGGCTCTCTGCTGGTTTATCGATCCAAACCAAAAGTTCAAAATCCATCCCTTCCTCTCCATAGCCCTTGAACCAAACTTGGGGAGAGGGAGAAGATAAAACTCGAGGTTCTTGGCGGGCAGCCGCTAACAGCAGCTCTGTGATCACAAGGGGATCTAATTCATCGGGAAAATTGATGGGAATTTGGAGACGACTTGTAGGGTTTTCGTAGCTCCAGTTAATGACATTGTTTTGGACAAAACTGTTATTGGGAATAATAACACAAACGTTGTGAATGGTTCGTATTACTGTAGAGCGAATCGATATTTTTTCCACAGTTCCTGACAGATTATCGATTTCTATATAGTCTCCCACTTTAATCGGTTGATCAAGCAGGATAGTCAGACCACTGATAAAATTGCTAGCTAGATCTTGTAGTCCAATTCCAAAGCCAATACCGAGAGCACCAGCAAAGATTGCTAAAGAACTTAGGTTAATCCCTGACGTTTGTAGAACGATTAAAAACCCTAAGATACTTAGAATGTAACCGATAATAGAAGCGAGGGCTTCCCGAGTACCCCGATCCATCCTGAAACGGCTCAGTAACCAATGTTTAATCAGAGCTTTGATGGTACGGGATATCAGAATAGCGATGATACATAAAAACAGGAATTTGCCA
>NZ_JAAHHU010000074.1:0-32321 GCF_010672095.1 Moorena sp. SIO3I6
AATTACAGCCTTTTGAAATCAGTAGGTATCTGCCAGTGAGTGGAGTTCAATCTCTGGTAGACAGTGCCGTTGCCTCTTGTCTATTACCCCTATTCGATTCCCCTCAGTCGATGCCATCTTTAGTAGAACGATGGCAGAGATTGCGCCCAGTGGATCCGGTAACACTGGAGTCCATATCTGATCAGAAGGCGTTTGATACGGTGAAAGAGGCATTGATGGGATTGGAGAATTATGGATACGTATTGGTTGAAGGTTAGGAGGTTGAAGGTTGAAGGTTTGTAGGTTGAAGGTTGGTAGGTTGAAGGTTGAAGGTTAGGAGGTTGAAGGTTAGTTTGTTGAAGGTTGAAGGTTGGTAGGTTGAAGGTTGAAGGTTCCCGATTCCCGATTCCCGATTCCCGATTCCCGATTCCCGATTCCCGATTCCCGATTCCCTACTCCCTACTCCCTACTCCCTACTCCCTACTCCCTACTCCCTACTCCCTACTCCCTACTCCCTACTCCCTACTCCCTACTCCAAAAGTCCCGCATCGATTCCTAATGCCTGAAGTTGTTCCGGACTAAGAGCCTTTAATTGTGCTACCAACTGTTGCCGCTTTTGTTGCTCCTGCTGGACTTGAGCCTCCGCATACGCTGCTCGCTCCTGGCCAGTCAATAGTAGATTTCCCTCTCGATCCCACCATCGCAACCAAGGTTGTTCCGCTAGACCGAGATACGTGCCTCGCCACACCCCTAGTTCTACATTCATTCTATTAATGGGATAGTGGTTGCGCTCGTTAGGACTCAGGCGCTCGTAGGTGCCATCTTCCCAGTGGTACACTTCCAACTCCCCGGTATTGATCATAAATATACCGTAATAGGGAATGCGAATAATTTTCTCGTATACCCAGAATTTACCTGGTTTTTGAACCTTGCCATCTACTGCTTGCAACGGTGTTTGATCCCGTTCTTCCGCCCCTGTACCCGATGCAAACTCTAGGGCAATCAAAGGTGTTATATATTCCCGCCACAGTACATAAGAGCGTCTAATCTGGCCATCCAGTCGGGGCGGCACGTCAGGCACATAAAACCAATCCGGGGCTTCTGCACCTTTTTCGGGGGGGTTAGTCTCCCGCCAGTAAATCCCACAATCTTGACCGATGGCATAGCGATTGTCCGGGTGAAGCTCTTGCAAGACCGGCTCGATGGAGTCAGTCAAAAGAATGCTTTGGGGATGTTTCTGAAAGTTGTTGACAAAAGTTCCATCAGATTCTGGCAATTGGGTATGGTCTGGAAAAGGGCGCAGTTGTTCGTCAATGGTGGTGTTGGACTGAACCATAGCTCGAAGGTGTTGAGAATTTATGGGAACTTGTGTTGTTAGCTATCAGCTATCAGCTATCAGCCGTCAGCTTGTAGGGTGGGCAAAAACACTTTGGTAGTTTGCAGTAGTCTAGATCATAGAATTTTGCCCACCAGTGCTGGTTTATGTGAGATTTGCGTTCGCGAAGCGTGACCAAAGGTCAATCCCATTAATCTACAGGACTTACGCGGTTAACTTGATTTCGCCCCCCTAGCCCCCCAATTTTGGGGGGAAATTGAGTTAAAGTCCCCCAGCGAGGGATTGCTCGCTGGGGGACCCACGGGGGCAAATGCGTAAGTCCTAATCTAAAAGTTGCTTACTATAGCAATCTTAATGAAAACCAGACCGATTCATCCGTTGGTGGTGGGCAGTGCTTACTTTAGCTATCGGTTGCTGATCTGATCTTGCTGATCCACTGCCCACCCTACATCTATATCTACATCTACTCTCCCGACTCCCGATTCCCGACTCCCGACTCCCGACTCCCCACACCTCAAAAAATTTTTTCCCCTAGATGATATGAAAATTGAAACAAGTGGGTAAGTTAAGTCTAGAAGAAAACAATTCATAAGCATTCAGCTATCAGCGGTCAGCGATTAGCGCTACGCGCACGCTACGCGAACAGCTTTCAGCTTATGGGTGATCACAGGCTGGAAGCCTGTGCCACATTACTTGACTTTTGAATAAAATAAGCTGACCACTGACCACTGACCACTGACCGCTGAATACTTACAATAAATCAGCATCCCACACCTCCAGAAAGACTTATGAAAACTGATCTAAAAGTTAAACTGCTTCAGCACCTGACCCAGAAAAAGCAAGACGAAGGTTTTACCCTAATTGAACTACTGGTTGTAATCATCATTATTGGAATTCTATCCGCCATTGCTCTGCCTTCTTTCTTGAACCAAGCGAATAAAGCCAAGCAGTCAGAAGCTAAAACCTATGTAGGTTCCATGAATAGAGCTCAGCAAGCGTACTACTTGGAAAACAATGAATTTGTAACTGAAATTGATAATTTTGGTGAGTTAGGTCTTGGCATTGCCAAAGAGACTGACAACTACCTGTACAGACTAAAAACCGACGATGCGGAAAAAAACGTCTCTAACTATGCAGACCCAAGAAAGAAGGGCACTGAGGATATTGATGAGAAATCTTCGCTTAAGTCATATCAAGGGGTCGTAATCTTAGGTCAGATAAAAGAGACCGGTGAGGCAACCACTTTGGCTATATTGTGTGAAGCTAAAAAAGCTGTGGGACTTACAGGCGGTGTCAAGGCTGCAGATGCAGAAATCAAGATTGTTGATGAGCAGCCCGAGTGCAACGACGAATGGAAGAAGTTATAAGGTGATTGATACATACTTAGGCTAAAACCTTAGTGAGACAGTTTTAATCACCTAAAATTCTATATTTAGTGAGAGTGGGTAGAGGGTTCTACCCACTTTGTTTTATGGAAATACTTTAGATGACAATTACCCTAATCACGTTTTGAATGGTATTAGAAAATGGGGTGATATCTTTAATTTAAATAGCACAAAAGTATGACTAACTGGCAGCAACAAGCGGAGCAATATCTAATTCAGGGAAACTACAGTAAAGCCGCAAGTTTATACGAACAGGCGATTGAAGCAGAACCGGATGTGATCGCCTACTACTGGCATTTAGGGTTACTGTTTATGTTGCAGGGTCAAGAGACAGAAGCCCAAACCACATGGCTGCTGGTGATGGCGGAAGCGGAGTCAGACCAAGTGGAGAGTTGGACTGAGGAACTGCTCCAGGTGTTGCAAACGGAAGCTGAGCGCAGGCAGGAGTTAGGGGATGATGCCCTAGCCTGGGCAATCCGCCAGCATATGCGGGAAATTTGCCCCACGAACCTGACTAATCTCTTGGAAATTATTGCCCTAAGCATCAAGCTAGAAACCTTTAGGGGTGATGACTTGACGGAGCTGGGGGTGATTGAACTGCTACAAACCCAGCCAACAGTAGAATGCAATCAGCAGTTATTAAAAGAGGTTTTAGAGCAGATACTAGAAGCCGAACCATTGCATCCAGCCTCCCTAGCATTCACCGAAGCTTGCTTAGCTTACCTGCCTAATCCTGAGTTTTGGTTTTGGCCGTTGCTGTCAGCCTGTATGAAAATTGGTCATACTTTAAAGCAACCGACCATTGCTGCTAGTTTTCTGGAACGTTATCGCTCCTTAAATCTTCAGAATCCTCATAATATAGAAATATTAAGACATCTCGCTACCTTTTATCAAGATGCTCGTAATTATGACCAGGGCATAGAAACCGCTAAGTTGTGCTATTCCTTATCGGAATCCTTACCAGACAAAATCTCCGGAATTAACTTGGTACTGCGGGGGATAATGAATGCGGGGGGCTATTGGCAGGAGGTTTCTGCGGCTTGCCAGACCCTAGAATCACTGCTGGTTTCCTTAATTAAGCAACAACCAGCTAACTTGTCTGATGTTGAGACTCTGCGTTTGCTTACCCCATTCTTTCCTCTGGTTCATTTTCAGGACGAGCCTGGCCATTTTAGACCAATTTTGAATCAAATCGCTGAGGTGTTCGAGAGGAATATTCGGGGTTATACCAAGGAAAGAGCGGAGTGGTATGGATCCGTTAATCAAGGGAGCAGGGAGCAGGGAGCAGGGAGCAGGGAGCAGGGATCCCCCCTAACCCCCCTTAATAAGGGGGGAATTGAGCACGGGGGAATTGAGCAGGGAGTAAAAACTACTAGACCCTTAAAAGTCGGATACTTGTGTCATTGCTTAAGAAGGCATTCTGTGGGGTGGCTAGCTCGTTGGCTGTTTGAGCATCATGACCGGGAGCGGTTTCAACTTTATGGCTATTTCCTAGACTATAAGCTAGTAAACGATAACCTCCAAGAGTGGTATATCAATCAAGTAGACCATCCTCGCAAATTAGGGATTCATGTTCTAGATGTGGCTGAGCAGGTTTATCAGGATCAACTGGATATTTTAATTGACCTGGATAGCATCACCCTGGATATCAGCTGTGCAGTCATGGCTCTGAAACTGGCACCAGTACAAGTCACTTGGCTAGGGTGGGATGCTTCAGGATTACCTGCCATTGATTACGTGATTGCTGACCCCTACGTATTACCGGATTCGGCTCAGGAGTACTATTCCGAGAAAATCTGGCGCTTACCCCAAACCTATATTGCTGTGGATGGGTTTGAAGTGGGTGTACCTAGCTTACGTCGGGACCACCTGGATATTCCCAACGATGCCACCATTTATCTCAGTAGTCAGAAGGGATACAAGCGCAATCCCGATACCACAAGGCTGCAAATGAAAATTATCAAAGCCGTCCCCAATAGCTACTTTTTGATTAAAGGCAAATCTGACCAAGACTCGATCAAACGGTTCTTTAACCAGATTGCTGAAGAAGAAGGGGTAGAGTGCGATCGCTTACGGTTTCTACCAGAAGTACCTACGGAAGCTGTTCATCGTGCCAACTTAGGCATTGCCGATGTGGTACTAGATACCTATCCCTACAATGGAGCCACCACTACCCTGGAAACCCTCTGGATGGGTATTCCCCTAGTCACCCGAGTGGGAGTACTTCCTGTTAAACAATTTCCCCGACATAATTGACATTTACGGACATCATAGACTACAGTGAGAAAGTAACAGATCAAACAGCTTCAGATGGATGGATCAGTCAATTACGTTCCTCCCCGAGTCGCCTCCAACAGGCTCGGGGTTAGTACCAAAACACTTGAACGATGGCTTGAGTCAGGTAAAATTCAAGGGATCAAAACTCCTGGGGGACAAAGAAGATACGACCTCAATTCAGTTGTCTCTATCCCATCAGAAAAAATTAGGAGAGACCGATCTACTATCTTGTATGCCAGAGTTTCAAGCCGCTCTCAAAAGAACGATCTTGAACAACAAGTACAGTTTCTCCAGTCTCGTTATCCAGACGCAGAAATCATCAAAGACATCGGGAGCGGACTCAACTTTAAAAGATTTGGTCTTCAAGCCTTACTGGACAGAGTTATCGGCGGTTCTTGCAAGTATGTTGTCGTTGCCCACAAAGATAGGCTTTGTCGCTTTGGGTTCGATCTTATCTCATGGCTGTGTTCTAAATTCCAAACCAAAATACTGGTTCTCGACGAAAAGAACCTCAGCCCAGAACAAGAAATGGTTGAAGATGTACTCGCGGTCATCCATGTCTTCAGTTGTCGATTGTATGGACTCAGGAAATATAAAAACAAAATCCTTGAAGACAACGACTTACCGAGTATATCCAAACAAGGATCTTGAGAAAATATGGAAGAAGTGGGTCGCCGCTGTCAGGAAAGTTTACAACATATCAATCGAGCAACTGAATAAGAACCAGGGTTATACAAAGGTAGGAAAGAAAGGAGGAAAACATGGCTTTAGAACTTGGTTAAAACAATCTGGGTTAATCCCTGAGTGGTGCAAAAGCCTAAATGTTTCTAAAATACTAGATAACGCTTCCATGGAAGCTTATACAGCTTGGAAGGGAACGGCTAAACAACCGAAGTTCATAGGTTTTGGTAAAAAAAGAAAGTCCAATCCACAAGCTGGTCTAAAGTTAGCAAAGTTCCGTAGTGTAAGGGATCAAAAACAAACAATTCAGTTTGATCCAACAGCTTACAAAGGGGGAAGATGGATGGTCTCCACGACTAAACATTTACCGAAGCCTAAGTTCAAAGGTAATAATCACTGTATATTGACAGACGGTTCTACGGAACTGACTTACAACAAAGGAAGATGGTTCGCTCATTTTCCAGTTGAATTTACAACAGAGCCTACTCTTACCAGAAAAGTGGTAGCTTTAGACCCTGGCGTCAGAACATTCATGACAGGATTTGATGGAAATCAATTTCTTGAATTTGGAATTGATGACTTTCAGAGGATAGCCAAACTTTGCTCTCATTTAGACAAAATAAAAAGTAATCACGATCAGGCTAAGGGACACAAAAACAAGCATAAACGTTATCGACTAAAAGCGGCAATGGAAAGACTCAGAACTAAGATTAAAAATCTAAGAACTGAAATCCATAAACAAGTTGCCTCGTATTTAGCAAAAAACTATGACGTAATTATCTTGCCTACATTTGAGACTTCTCAGATGGTTGTAAAGAAAAAGCGTAAATTGAGGAGTAAAACGGCTAGGGCTATGATGACCTGGGCATTTTATCAGTTTTCGCAAATATTAGAACATCTGTGTAACCGGTATGGTTCCCGATTGGTGAGAATGACAGAAGAGTACACTTCAAAAACCTGTACAAAATGTGGACATATTCATAGAAAACTTGGTAGTTATAAGAATTTCAAATGTCCAAAATGTAATTATGAAATCCATCGAGATTTCAATGGAGCCGTTGGGATATTCCTGAAGGCGATGTGGGATACCACCTTCCTCAACAATGTTGGGGATGTAGTACTCAGCGTATCTGACACCCTAGACAGCAATGTCTATGATGTCATGGTTTGTCCGGGTTAAAAGTATCAGAACAGTTTGTTGCTCGCAACAGTTACACCATGATGATGAATGCCGGAATAACGGAAGGCATTGCTTGGACAGATGATGAGTATATCGAGTGGGGGATTCGCTTAGGTAAAGACCCTGCTCTGAGACAACAAATTTCCTGGAAACTGCGACAATCTCGACAAACTGCGCCCTTGTGGAATGGTAAGGAATTTACTAGGGAAATGGAAAAGGCTTATTTGGAAATGTTAGGGAGATAGGGAGTAGGGAGTAGGGAGTAGGGAGTCGGGAGTAGGGAGTAGGGAGTGTGGGGAGTGTGGGGTGTGGGGTGTGTGGGAGATAGAGCTTGTAGGGTGGGCAAAAAGCGATGCAGCGCGGTCTTGGGGGTTTCCCCCATGAGCGACTGCATCAAGACACAGTTTCGTTCAAATGAGTCTTCTAGATAATATTACTTTGCCCACCCTACTTGAATTGGTATTTTTTTTACACGCAAGTCCCTTATCTTTCACCCCTGATCTGTCTCCATTGTTCCTGAAACGTTGAAGTAGGACTATTTCCCTTTATTTGTTCAACAACTCTATCAGTTTCCATGGTGTGACGGTCAATGTCTTCCTGATACTCATCATATACCAATCCTAAATGAATTGTGATAATTTTTGTTCCCTTTTCCCTACTCCCTACTCCCTACTCCCTGTTCCCTGTTCCCTGTTCCCTGTTCCCTTTGGTATAGTATGCCATTGCCCCATGAACCTGGGCTAAGGACAGATCATACTTGTGAGCAATTTCTTCTAAAGATTCTTTCATCTCCAAATACATTTCAGCAATAGCAGCAACAGGCATTCTTGTCCCAGCGATGCGGGGTTTACCATAACAATAGTCAGGATCTATGGCAATATATTCGGTAGTTATTTGTTGGATAGACATTTGTCTGATTTTGATTAAAAGATAACCGTATTAATTATAAGCAAAAGGCAATAGGCATGCTAGCAAAAGGCAATAGGCATGCTAGCAATAGGCATGCTAGCAAAACTGATCTGACTCCCATCTCCCCATCTCCCCATCTCCCCATCTCCCCATCTCCCCATCTCCCCATCTCCCCACACCCCATACCCCACACCCTACTCCCTAAAGAATTTGTTACAAAAATTTTTTAAATATGTTATAATATAGCGTTTTTTATGTTATACTATAAAAGTGGATGAAAAACGTCCATGGGAAGAGCCAGCCTACTGACAGTCCAAAATCTCTAGGCTGGCTCTAGATCGCCCCATAAAAGGAGACAACCCAATTATGACTTACTATCACCGCCTACACCCGTGGGCCATCGTTCGCCTGTTACCAAAGATGCAGCGAGTTGTTGTTGGTCGCTTTCGCAATCGTTCTGATGCGGAAGGGCATTTAAAGGCTCTGAAACGATTAATGCCTGATGCTGAATTCATCATTGTTTTTGATCTAGGCGATCTTCCTAGGGATGAAATGTAGAATTAAGAATGTAGAATGTAGAATTAAGAATTAAGAATGTAGAATTAAGAATTGAGAATTAAGAATGTAGAATTAAGAATTGAGAATTAAGAGGTTGTCTGAGAAGTCTCATTTGCTACATCTAAGCCCCCGTTGGTCCCCCAATTTTGGGGGCTTTTACCAGCAAATTGATTCTTTTTCCCCCCAGAATTGGGGGGCTAGGGGGGCAAAATTCAGTATCAAAAAACTTTTCAGATCTCCTCTAAGAACGCAGAAGGCAGAAGGGAGAAGGCAGAAGGCAGAATTTCCAATTCACCATTCATTCTTCATTCTTCATTCTCCATTCTACTTGGTGGTGCGTTACGGGGCGGGCTATTCCAATACTGGCCCTCGAAGTTAAAAATGAGGGCAAGCCCGCCCCTAACGCACCCTACATTCTTCATTCTTCATTCTCCATTCTAAATTCTTCATTCTAAATTCTAAATTCTCAAAGGAAAGCACTATGCTATTAAAAGATAAAAAACGCTACTACACAGCAGACGAGTATTTAGAACTAGAAGAAGCTGCTGATTATAAAAGTGAATATCGGGATGGAGAAATTTTACCGATGGCTGGAGGCACTACAAATCATAATAAAATTGCTCTGAATTTTGCAGCTCACTTGAAGTTTGCCTTAAAAGGACAAGCATACGATATCTATATCGGTGATGTACGATTGTGGATACCTGATTATAGCCAGTATACCTATCCTGATACTATGGTAATTCAGGGGAAACCCATCTATACCGGCAAAGGTAAGACGACTGTCATGAATCCCTTGCTAATTGTTGAAGTATTATCCAAATCTACTAGAAACTATGACCAAGGAGAGAAGTTTCTCTACTATCGCTCAATTCCCCAATTTAAGGAATATATATTGATAGATCAGGCCAGATATCATGTGATTCAACATACCAAAACCAGTGAAGGACAATGGTTACTTACTGAGCAAACTTCAGAAGCAGCAATTCTGGAATTAAGTACTATCGACTTTAAACTTAACTTTAGTGATATTTACGAAGGGGTTAATTTTGAAGAGGATGATGAAACTTGTCAAGTTTAAGGTTAAAAAGTTGAAAGTTGAAAGTTGAAGGTTTAAGGGTTTAACTTTTTCTGTTCCCTATTCCCTGTTCCCTGTTCCCTGTTCCCGATTCCCGATTCCCGATTCCCGATTCCCGATTCCCTAAAAAGCGTTATCGTAGTTTTGGTTAAGGCAAAAGAAGCTTCTCTGACTGGTATGTATCTCACCCATTTCGGCGCAAACAGCTGGCTACTGGAACTCCCAGAGCAACGAATTCTGATTGACCCCTGGTTAGTAGGTTCATTGGTCTTTGGCAACCAACCTTGGTTCTTTAAAGGGGACAAACCGGAAGCACTTAATAGCATTCCGGATAAAATTGACCTAATTTTGCTCTCTCAAGGCTTAGAGGACCACGCCCATACCCCAACCTTGGAAAAATTAGACAAAACTATTCCAGTGGTGGCCTCTACTAGTGCAGCAAAGGTAGTCAAACAGCTAGGTTATACCCAGGTAACCACCCTTACTGCTGGTGAAACCGTTGCGTTAGGAGATCACATAGAAATCCGAGCCTTGCCAGGAGCACCCATTGGTCCATTCCAGCAGGAAAATGCCTATCTGATCAAGCAGTTGGATAGTGGTAAAAGTCTTTACTACGAACCTCATGGCTATCCCCCTGCTGAAGTCAAGGATTATGCCCCAGTTGATATCGTGATTAGCCCAGCGGTGACCTTAGAATTACCGTTACTAGGGCCAGTCATTCAAGGCCATAAAACAGCACTGCAGTTGGCGCAATGGTTACAACCCCAAGTCTTTCTGCCCACAGCAGCCGATGAAATTGTAGAGTATCAAGGGGTTTTGGCTTCTGTGCTGCGGGAAGTGGGGAGTCTCGAAGAATTGCGATCGCAACTCCTCCAGCAGAACCTGCCTACCAAAGTCATCACTCCCAAAGTAGGGGTTTCGTTGGAGTTATAGGAAGGGAATCGGGAATCGGGAATCGGGAATCGGGAGAAGAGAAGGGGGAGTGTGGGAAGTGTGGGAAGTGTGGGAAGTGTGGGAAGAGGAATGTGAAAACGCTAGAGTAGCATAGTGTCCCACATCAACAGCTAGGAGATCCAAAATGCTGGAGTTGTATCAATTTGAATTGTCCCAATACTCAGAGAAAGTACGACTGATTCTGGATTACAAAGAGCTGGACTATCGCAAAATTGAGGTAACCCCAGGAGTAGGACAGTTAGAACTATTCCAACTGTCTGGTCAAAGTAAGGTACCAGTGCTAAAAGATGGGGATACCGTGATTAGCGATTCCACTGCGATCGCAATGTATTTGGATCGCAAATATCCCGACAAACCCATCATCCCCAGCGATCCCAAAGAACGAGGACTCTGCTTACTGATCGAAGAATGGGCAGATGAATCCATTGGTACCAAGAGCCGGAAAGTGGTCTATGGCGCATTGAGTCAAAATCCCGACTTCCGCAAATCGGTCTTACCGAACCAAACCCCGGATGTGCTCAAAACAGTAGTTGGTTCCGTACCCTCGGAATTTTTAGATATTCTAGGGTTTGGTGTCGGTTGTGGCACTGATGCCGTCAAGGAAGCCAAAGATGGTCTCAAGCAAGACCTAGAAGCCTTGAGTCTATTGCTCCTGGATAGTCCTTATCTAGTCAGCAACTCCCCTTGCTTAGCAGATTTTGCCGTAGCCGGTTTAAGTCTGCTCCTGAAATTCCCCGATGGGAATTATCTCGATATCCCCCAGCAATATAAAGGTCAAGGGATTCCTGGCTTTGCCGATAGTAACCTCTATGAAACCTTTTTTGCTTGGCGCGATCGCATCTATGCTGATTATCGCAAACCTTTAGTTTCCGATAGTCCCAGTGATTCTCAACCCACATCAATTGAGATCGATTAATCAGATTTACCGTCAGCGGTCAGCCGTCAGCGGTTAGCAGTCAGCGGTCAGTGGTCAGTTTGACCCGATGGTGCGTTACGGGGCGGACTAGCTTGCTAGCTTGCCTATTGCCTAGAAAAGTGGTGCGTTACGGGGCTACTGGCGCTGGACCTTGAATATGATGGCAATCCCACCCCTAACGCACCCTACTCCCTACTCCCTACTCCCTACTCCCTACTCCCTACTCCCTACTCCCTACTCCCTACTCCCTACTCCCTACTCCCTACTCCCTACTCCCTAATAACCCAAATGATTTAGGATTGCAATAGTCCTAGAATTATGGTAATGGATTTAAGTCAACCTTTAGGTTCAGTTATTCAAGGCTCTCTGTCTGCTGGATTGGAAGTGCGATTACACCCCGATGTCTCCGTAGAAGATATGCGAGTGGGGAAATTTCTGGTGGTTCAGGGAATGCGATCGCGTTTCTTCTGTATGCTCACCGATGTCTCTTTGGGAACCTCCAGTCAGCGGATTCTGGTTAATCCTCCTAATCCCAATGATGACTTTCTACGGGATGTACTCGCAGGTAGTGGCACCTACGGTACGATTAATTTAACCCCGATGCTAATGTTTACGCCACAAAAATCCCAGTCACAACCGCCAGTGGAACTAAATGGAAAAAGTCCCTTAGGCTCCTTTCAAGCTCAAAGTAGCGAAGAGATGGAATTGTTACCAGTAAAAACAATTCCCAGCCATTTTTCTCAAGTATACGATGCCAGTGAACGGGATTTTCGGGCAGTCTTTGGCTCAGAAGATGACCCCCATCGCCGGAATTTTTCCATTGGTCAACCCCTTGACATGGAAGTCCCCATATGCATTGACTTAGATCGGTTTGTAGAACGCAGTAACGGGGTTTTTGGTAAATCTGGCACCGGTAAATCCTTTCTAACTCGGCTACTGCTATCTGGGATTATCCGTAGGCAAGCAGCAGTAAATTTAATTTTTGATATGCACTCGGAATATGGCTGGGAAGCCGTATCGGAAGGGAAACAATTTAGTACAGTCAAAGGATTGCGTCAGCTTTTTCCATCCCAGGTACAAGTTTATACCCTCGACCCAGAATCCACCAGACGACGAGGGATTCGGGATGCCCAAGAGCTTTATCTGAGTTATGACCAGATTGAAGTAGAAGATATCAACCTAGTCCGAGGAGAGTTAAATCTTTCTGAAGCTAGTCTAGAAAATGCCATTATTTTACGCAATGAATTTGGCAAATCCTGGATTGTGCAACTGCTCTCCATGACCAATGAAGAAATCCAGGAATTTTGCGAAGTAAAACGAGGCAACAAGTCCTCAATTATGGCATTACAGCGCAAATTAAGCCGATTGGATGAATTAAAATATATCCGTAGTGCTTGTCCCCATAATTATGTCAAGCGAATTTTAGAATCTCTCGATGCTGGGAAGCATGTTGTCGTAGAATTCGGTTCCCAATCCAACATGCTTTCCTATATGTTAGCTACTAATTTAATTACCCGTCGTATTCATAGCAGTTATGTCAGAAAAGCCGAGATATTTTTGCAGTCAAAAAATGCCAGCGATCGCCCCCGTCCCCTAGTGATTACCATTGAAGAAGCCCACCGTTTCCTAGATCCAGCCACAGTAAGGCAAACAATTTTTGGGATTATTGCCCGTGAAATGCGCAAGTATTTTGTAACCTTGTTAGTCGTAGACCAGCGTCCTTCTGGAATTGATAACGAAGTCATGTCTCAAATTGGAACTCGGATTACCTGTTTGCTAAATGATGATAAAGATATTGAAGCAATTTTTACTGGGGTGTCTGGTGGCCAAAGTTTGCGTTCGGTATTGGCCAAGCTCGATTCTAAACAACAAGCCTTAATTTTAGGACATGCCGTACCAATGCCAGTGGTAGTCAAGACTCGTGCTTACGATCAACAATTTTATCAGGAAATTGGGGAGCTAGATTGGCAACAAAAGTCCGATCAAGAAGTATTTTTAGCAGCCCAATTAGCTAGGGAAGATATAGGGTTTTGAGATCAGCCGTCAGTGGTCAGCGGTCAGCGGTCAGCTATCAGTGGTCAGCCCTCAGTGGTCAGCGGTCAGCCGTTGGCCTTTGGCACCTCAACTAGCGTGGCACCTCAACTAGCGTGGCACCTCAACTAGCGTGGCACAGGCTTCTAGCCTGTGTGACCCATAAGCTGTTCGGTGTAGCGTGGGCGTAGCCCATAAGCTGATAGCTAATATAGCAATCCGTGTAGGAATTGCTGAGAATTTTGTTCCCTACTCCCTACTCCCTACTCCCTACTCCCTGTTCCCAGATCCGCTGTTCCCTGTTCCCTTTGCTATAGCTGATAGCTGATAGACGAACTTTTCTAGTATGCTGAAGATATGATGCCATAAGGCTTACGATATCTAGCAAATGCCCGATCTGGTAACATCAGGGCTTAATTCCCCTGTGATTCATCCGGGGGATAATTTAAAAGGAGATTAAAACTTGAGGAACCAAAATCCACAAAATTGGCAATCTTTAGTGGGGGGGATTATCGCAGCATTAGTTATTCTCCTCACCTTTAATTGTTTTGTAATTATCAATCCCGGTCAGGCTGGAGTCCTTAGTATTTTGGGTAAAGCTAGAGATGGCGCTCTGCTTGAGGGTCTCCACTTCAAACTGCCCTTCGTCTCTATAGTCGATGTGTATGATGTCACCGTACAGAAGTTTGAAGTCCCAGCCCAGAGTTCCACAAAGGATCTTCAGGATTTGACCGCTCGATTTGCCATCAACTTCCGCCTCGATCCCAGTCAAGTGGTTAGCATCAGGCGAAAACAAGGAACTCTACAGAATCTAGTGGCGACAATTATTGCCCCTCAGACTCAAGAGTCATTTAAAATTGCTGCCGCACTTCGTACTGCTGAAGAATCGATTACCCAACGGAGTCAGTTAAAGGAAGATTTTGATAAGGCTTTGGGCGAACGGTTAGCCAAGTATGATGTCCAAGTATTGGATACTAGTGTCATTGACCTGAATTTTTCTAGGGAATTTGCCAAGGCAGTTGAAGAAAAACAGGTAGCTGAACAACAAGCCCAACGAGCTGTCTATATAGCACAGCAGGCTGAGCAAGAAGCTCAAGCAGAAATTAATCGCGCTCAGGGTAAAGCAGAAGCCCAACGACTTTTGGCCGAAACCCTCAAAGCTCAAGGGGGTGAACTAGTGCTCCAGAAAGAAGCGATCGCAGCTTGGCGAGAAGGTGGGGCTCAGATGCCTAAAGTTCTCGTTATTGGTGGTGATAGGAATAGCAGTGTTCCCTTTATCTTTGACCTAAACAACGTACCTCAATAGCATCAAAATGTCAATAAAATTATCAAAAACTCTTTAATTTAATGCTAGTTACTAGTGAGACCTTTGATAGTTTGCAGTTGAGTATTAGTAGTTAAATTACAACTACAAAAACCCGTTTTCTATATAGAAAACGGGTTTTTTAAAAATCAATTGATAGCAATCGAAGTAAAGCTTAATATCATGTCAGGATAATTACCCTTAATAAAAACCTCGCCCATCTCCCCATCTCCCCATCTCCCCATCTCCCCATCTCCCCGCGCCCCTTAATTATGGTATTCAACCAGACTTGATATAAGACATATTTCTGTTCCCTACTCCCTACCCCCTACTCCCTACTCCCTACTCCCTACTCCCTACTCCCTACTTCCTTTCCTATAAAGTTTCCATGAGTATTTTCACCCTACAATCCGTTCGCAAAGACTTTGGGATTAAAGAAATCCTGAAAGAAGCTAGCTTTAGTCTAGATCCTATGGATAAAGTTGGTCTAATTGGCACTAATGGTTCAGGTAAATCCACCCTATTAAAAATAATTGCTGGTCTTGAGCCCATTGATGCTGGTCAACTCTCCATTAATCCCAAAACTAAAATTGTTTACTTACCCCAACAACCATACTTAGATGACAATCACACCGTTTTAGAGCAAGTGTTTGCTGATAGTGGTCAGCAGATGACTCTGATTCGTGAGTATGAAGAACTTTCCCAGAAATTGGCTCACAATCCCGAAGATAACCAACTGCTAGCACAGCTCTCAACTATAACCCAGCAGATGGATGCCACAGGAGCTTGGGAAGTAGAAACAAAAGCAAAAATTATTCTAAGTAAATTAGGAATAGTTGATTTTGATGCTCCCATTGGTCAGTTGTCTGGTGGCTATCGTAAACGGATTGCATTAGCAGCCGCCTTGCTAGCGGAACCAGAAGTATTGTTAATGGATGAGCCCACAAACCATCTCGATGCTATGTCCGTAGAGTGGTTACAGAGTTACCTAAATAGTTATCGTGGAGCAATATTACTGATTACTCACGACCGCTATTTTCTAGACCAGGTCACCAACCGCATTATCGAAATTGACCGGGGAGACCTGTATACATACTCTGGCAACTATTCCTACTATTTAGAGAAAAAAGCTTTAGCTGAAGAATCAGCCATCAGCACTCAACGGAAACATCAAGGGGTATTGCGCCGAGAGTTAGAATGGCTCAAACGGGGGCCAAAGGCTCGCAGTACCAAGCAAAAAGCTCGAATTGACCGTATTCACGACATGCAAGCCAAGGAGTTTAAACAAGCTCAGGGTAAAGTGGAAATTTCTACCCCTGGTCGTCGAATTGGCAAGAAAGTCATTGAGTTAGACAATGTTTCTAAAGGCTATGACGGTAGAATTATGGTCAAAGATTTTACCTACGAATTTAGTCCCGATGACCGAGTTGGCATCATTGGTGGCAATGGGGTAGGGAAATCTACCCTAATGGATATTATTACTGCACGCATTCAGCCCGATTCTGGTAACGTTGAAATTGGGTCTACCATTTATATCGGTTACTTTGACCAGCATTCAGAGGATTTGCTGGAAGCTCTTAATCAAAATCAGCGGGTAATTGATTACCTTAAAGACGTAGCCGAGTATGTGACAACCGCTGATGGCACATTGATTACTGCCTCACAGATGCTGGAGCGTTTCTTATTTCCTCCTACCCAACAGTATGCACCAATTCATAAGCTTTCCGGCGGTGAGAAACGTCGCTTGTTTCTGTTGCAAGTACTGATGAGTTCTCCCAATGTACTTATTCTTGACGAGCCCACTAATGATTTAGATGTACAAACTCTAGCTGTACTGGAAGAGTATCTAGAGGGGTTTAATGGTTGTGTGATTATTGTCTCCCACGACCGCTATTTCCTAGACCGCACCGTAGATAAAATCTTTGCCTTTGAATCTGAGGGTAACATACGTCAGTATCCTGGTAATTATTCCCTTTATATCGATAAAAAGCGAGAAGAAGAGGCAAAACTAGCCCAACAGATGGCTCAGACTCAAAGTAAAAAGCCTGAATCCTCTAAGGTCGAGGCGTCCAATAAAAAATCATCGAGTAATAGCAAACCCCGTCGGCTGTCTAATTGGGAAAGGCGGGAATTTGAGAAACTCGAAAGTCAGATTCCCCAACTGGAAGCTCAGAAAGCTGAGTTGGAGAAAACCCTTTATCAATCCCCTCCCAAAAACACCAGTGAAGTCCAGAAACTTTATCAGACCTTAGAGGCATTGACTCAGGAAATTGATACAGCAACTGAGCGTTGGATGGAGTTGGCGGAACGGGAATCTTAGTTGATACTCCCCGGTCATTAGACGCGGGGATTCTGCTGACAGAGTAGATTAATGTTCCCGGTTACCCGAGCTGAAGTTCCCTATTCCCTTGACTTTCGGGTACTACCAGACATGATGAATTTTTGTTACGATAACCGAAAACATCCTGGATCGTAAACTCTATCACTAGACTTATTGCATCAATCATCCTTTTGCCCCCCTAGCTCCCCAAGTCTGGGCAGGGGATAATCGGGGCTTGGCACCATTGATGCAAGAGGTCTACTGTAGGTGGCGGTTTCCAGGGATAATCTGCTGTAGACGGGAAAACTGAGAAGGACTAATGGTCAAAAGAAAAGGGGCATCCCTGTCAACCAAACTTCTGTAGTCAACCCGACAGCAACTTGGGATCAGGACTAAAAGTCCCCAGCTAAAATTTTCCTTGGAGACATCTTAATGCTGCGACTCGAACACATTAGTAAAGTATACCCCACTGGCGAAGTTCTAAAGGATGTCAACTGGGAAGTTAAACCAGGCGATCGCATTGGCTTAGTTGGCGTCAATGGTGCCGGGAAATCTACCCAACTGAAAATTATTGCTGGAGAGATGGAACCCACCAGCGGCGTTGTTATCCGTCCTGCCAGTCTTCATATCGCTTACCTCACCCAAGAATTTGAAGTAGACCCAACCCGCACGGTCTCAGCAGAATTCTGGACGGTATTTAAGGAAGCTAACCACGTACACGAGGAAATGCTACAAGTGCAAAACGCCATGGAAATGGCTGATGAAGCAGAATTAGAAGGACTGATTAGAAAGCTAGATAGGTGGCAGCGCCAATTTGAAGCCCTTGATGGTTATGGCTTACAAGCAAAAATTGACAAGATCTTGCCAGAGATGGGATTTGAGCCAGAGGATAGCGATCGCTTAGTGAGTGCTTTCAGTGGTGGCTGGCAAATGCGCATGAGTTTAGGCAAAATCCTGCTCCAGAAGCCAGACGTCCTACTGATGGACGAGCCGACTAACCATCTTGACTTGGAAACCATCGAATGGTTAGAAAAGTATCTCAAGGGTCTGAAGACCCCAATGGTAATAGTATCTCACGACCGGGAGTTTCTTGACCGCCTCTGCACCCAAATTGTAGAAACCGAACGGGGTGTCTCGACTACCTACCTAGGCAATTACTCAGCTTATCTGCAGCAGAAAGCCGAGATGCAGGCAGCTCAACTGAGTAGCTACGAGCGTCAACAAAAGGAAATAGAGAAGCAGCAAGCCTTTATTGAGCGTTTCCGTGCTAGTGCAACCCGGTCTACCCAAGCCAAAAGCCGAGAGAAACAATTAGAAAAAACTGAACGGATAGAAGCCCCGACTGCTAATCTCAAAACCCTCAAATTCCAATTCCCTGATGCCCCTCGTAGTGGTCTTGAGGTAGTCAAAATCAAGGATTTAGTCCATGACTATGATGACAAGATTTTATTTCTGGGAGCAGACTTGTTGATTGAACGGGGCGATCGCATAGCCTTCATCGGTCCCAATGGTTGCGGTAAATCCACCTTACTTCGGATGATCATGGCAATGGAACAGCCCACAGAAGGAATAGTAGGACTGGGCAAACACAATGTCATTCCTGGTTACTTTGAGCAGAATCAAGCAGAAGCCCTAGAATTAAGCAAAACGGTCATGGAAACCATCCATGATGAAGTCCCAGACTGGAAAAATCAGGAAGTGCGTACCCTATTGGGACGGTTTCTGTTTACTGGGGACACGGTATATAAAAAGGTTGAGTCCCTTAGTGGAGGCGAAAAAGCCCGCCTGGCCTTAGCCAAAATGCTCCTTTCTCCCGCTAATTTACTAATTCTGGATGAGCCTACTAATCACCTGGATATCCCAGCCAAAGAAATGTTGGAGGAAGCACTCGCGGCCTATGATGGTACAGTAATTATTGTTTCCCACGACCGCTATTTTATCTCGAAAGTGGCAAACAAAATTGTGGAAATTCGGGATGGCGAATTCTGCACCTATCTGGGAGATTACCACTACTATCTCGAAAAGATTGCCCAGGAAAAAGAAGAAGCTCGGTTAAAAGCGATCGCTGCGGCCAAAGCGGCTAAAAAAGCTGCCAATGCTAGCAAAAAGACCAAAAAGACCAAAAAGAAAGCTGCTGCTAAACAAAAGTAACATATAGCAGTTCTCAATTTGGTATTGAGAACTGCTATATGAGCTATTACCGATTAAAATTACCGATTAAAAGCTTATTGCTTAAGTGCTGAGGAGTTAACTATATTGCTGGTTAATCTCTGCAATACCTGATCAATATCATTCAAATCACCGATAATCCGCCGGACAGGCTCGGGCCATACTCTGAGTAGTGTTGGTGTAGCCGAGATCTGATCAGTTTCTGCCAGTTCTGGGTGCTTGAAAACATCAATAATTTTTAGGGTATAGGGATGACCTAAATGATTCTCTAACAACTGGTATAGACTCTTGAGAGTATACTCAGTTTCTGTACTATGTCCGGAAACGAACAAACGCAGGACATAGCTATGGGTAGGTTGTGCCTGGGAGTGAGACACATCAGGCAAGGATATCCTGGATAAAGAATCAGGTTTGGTGACATCGGTGACAGTCAGTGAGTCTGTACTATCAGTGGTAGACTTAGATAAAACGGGCAGCTTTTCCATAGCTCTCAAATGCTCCTGAGGTGAAGATCTGCCAGAGTTTTGGTTAGTAACCCTTTCTGGCAAAACGTCTTCTGTATCGCAGTAGGATAATGGCTCTGGGCGGTCAATGCGCAGGATCAAGTCATGGTTTTCCCAGAGTTGGGGAAACTGATTGCGATAAGTTTCTAGCACCGCCGGGTCACAGGACTCTTCCTCCCAAGGGGCTACTTGCCAAATCAGGTTGTCTGTGCCAAATACTGCATTTAACAATGCCTGATGATGTTGCACCAACCAATGAATTTCTGCTGACATGCGCAACTGATTGGTTTGAGAGTCCATCCACCGATCAATGGTGGCAGTATATCCCGGGACTAAAAAATGAGGTGGCTCTGGTAACCCCAGTATTTCCTGTAAACTCGCACACAGATGCAGATGCCAGTGACTCTGCTTATTAAAGTCAATGCTATATACTAGATCTTCCCCTGGTGTAAATATAGCAATACCTTTAAACAGTTGGGGCGAGGGGGTTTCATCCAGCATATGCTAGTACTATGTCAAAATTATTTTAATACTTTAAGTGTTAGGTTTTAGGTAATGGTTTTAGGGGTTAGGGATTAGGAATTAGGGGTTAAGTGTTGATCCCTAATTCCTAATCCCTAATACAAGTGTGGCTAATCCCTAGATCCGACCGCGCAACATCATTGCGATCTCGTTGGGAGTGGGTGACTTTTCCAAGGCAGTTTCCTCAGTAATACGCCCCTCTTGGTAAAGAGCGAACAAGGATTTATTTACAGTAACCATACCGTCAAATTCACTGTCCGCCATCAGTTGTTCAATTTCTTCGTATTTGCCCTTGAGGATGTAATCCTTAATGGATTCAGTATTAATCAGGATGTCATGGAAAGCAGCACGCTTGCCATCGGTAGTACGACACAACCCTTGGGAAATCACTGCCACTAGGGCTTCTGATATAGCCACCCGCATGGGAGGCTGTTCTTCTGGATTGTAGAGATTGAGAATCCGCTCAATGGTTTTGACCGCACTGTTGGTATGCAAAGTACCCATGACCAAATGACCAGTTTGAGCAGCCTTCAGAGCTGTATTGACTGTTTCTCGGTCTCGCATTTCCCCAATCAGAATCACATCGGGGTCTTCCCGCAAAGCAGCTTTCAAGGCCCGGTCAAATTTACGGGTATGCATTCCTACTTCCCGCTGTTTAATCAGAGATTTCCGACTTTGGTGGATAAATTCAATGGGGTCTTCAATGGTAATTATATGTCGCGGCATCTCTTTGTTCATATAGTCTATCATGGCGGCCATGCTGGTAGATTTTCCGGAACCTGTCGGACCGGTGACCAAAATGAGACCTTTATGGTAGTGACAGACATCTTTCAGGATTGCAGGCAACCGCAACTGCTCAAGGGTCAATATCTTCAGGGGAATAATCCGCAAGACCATGGCAGGACCAAGAAGACTATCGAAGATATTAATCCTGACCCGACTAAACTCGTACTGAGTTGCCCCATCAAATTCCAACTCTTCTCTAAAGCGTCGGATTTCTTCATCAGTCAGTATTTCCTTGAGCCAACAGCTAAATGTTGCCTGATCTGTGACTGGATACTCCGTTGGCTCCATTTCCCCACGATTCCGGAAACGGGGAGTTTCACCAACACCTAGATGAATATCAGAAATTCCTTTCTCAAAGGCCTGACGGACAATGCTTTCTAAGCTTGACTGTCCAGGAGGCAGACCGATGTTACTGGGTGTCTGCTGGTGCTGATTGGCGGATGGTTTGGCTTGGACCTTAGTGGCTGAATTCTGAGCTGCTGTGGCCACAGGGCGAGGGCGTGAGGCTACTGGGGCACCGGCTTGACGGCTTCTTGGAGCCATGGCTCTTGGTTGTGCAGGTCTTGATTGATTGGCTTGAGCAGATACTGGTCTAGACGCTACATTCAAAGGCGGTGGTGCTGGTGCAATGCGGGGTGAACGCTGTGGGTCTGTCATCTTTCAACTACCAACTACAGTTGGGCTACGAGAATTTATTTTACAAACTCTTACATTAAGTTTTCCCAACAGTTAGGGTTGAGTATAACTTATAACAGTTCTACCTTAGGTAAGGGATTTTCGTCCTGGGTTAATGGCAGTAGGGAGTAGGGAGTAGGGAGTAGGGAGTAGGAAGTAGGGAGTAGGGAGTAGGGAGTAGGGAGTCGGCAGTAGGGAGTCGGGGTAAGAAATTTGAGTGTACCTGATAAGTATAAGAAACGCTATACACTAATTTCATGTCTTCGAGCTATAAATGGTGATGAGGTGATGTGTTTATAGGACTATGTATGTTTTGAAATTCCTTAGCTGTCACCATCTAATTGTTTGTTATTGTTTGTGATTGTTTATTTTTGAGTAAGCAGCAAAAACTCTAAAACCCTCTCCCCTGCTCAAAACCAGATTTAAGATCACCGTGAGGGCCCAGACCAAGCCGTGAGGGCGCAAGCAAAGCGCCCCTAAGATTCAAAGCACCCCTAAGATTAGGGTTGACCAAGGGACGGGGGGGAAGTCTTAATCACAAATACCTAATCACAAATACCTAATATGAGTAATTAAGCGTAATTATCAGTAATTATGCTTAATATGATAAAACTCCTCAATTTGGATAATATATATTAAGCAAATTATAACAAATGTTAAGCAAATCGGATTCAAACCCTCACCCATCCTGATCCGATGCCCGACCCTAGCTCCCTTTCTTGTTCTTGCGACTCTATAACTGATTCGGTCTATATAACTCTAACTATAACGCTATAACTGATTGGGTCTATATCTTCGGTCTATGTATCAGCGATGAAAAATTGATTCATCTGTCTAATGGTAGATTATCGGTCTGTCTTAAGATAACCAATAATTTCCGGCTTTTAACGATTGTAACAATTTTGATACATAGGTCGGACGAGTTGACTGTAAACTTTTTTGACAAAAGGTTCATCTTCATCAAAATTTTACCTATACTTGAACTCACCTAGAAAATTTCAAATCAAAGAATTTACTCAAGGACAGACCCTGTCAATCAAGGGCAGACACTGTCAATTCATTTTTTTTAATGATTACTGGAGAAAACACCATGGCATTAACCACAAGTCAAAGCTTGACACAAACTGATTCATTAGCAGTGGTCAAAAGCTTTTTAATTTGGGCATTTACCTTGGCAGTTTGCTTACTGGTTGTCGGTTTTCCGTTGATTGTATTGATGGTGACCACCGGCTCTTTGTTAGCGATCGCTCTACAATCGATTCTGCCGGTTAGTGCTGTATTACTCGTAGCAGGGAGTTTGATTGGAGTAAATGTTTTAGCAGTGGTATTAGGTGCAGGAGTCTTAACCTTTAAGGGGGTTCATCCTCAGGAAGTTCGTTGGTTAAATTGGCTACATGGCGAGCCTGATCTGATCCAGACTCCGGTTTATGCCGCTTGCCCCCTCACCTGTAACATTATCAGATAGTCACATAGAAGGTTTCTGAGCTGGCCCTAGTCTGGGAATGTTAATAATTGATGACCTTTTAGGATCTCAAAAAAGGGTACAAGGTGTGGGAGTGTTTTCTCTTTTCAGTCTAAAGGTCATCAAGGGTCAGCACCCTGCCCGTTCATAGACGGGGCTTCCAAACATTCCACGATTTTTTGTAATAAAGCCAAGCTTTGGTAAGTTGATTGGTTTTTCAGCAATTTTCCCGGTCTTGACCGGGTTTTTTGATGAGAACATTCAAGAGTATCCTACGAAGGTTTAAGGTTGCAGGTTGAAGGTTGCAGGTTGGGTTGAACGCGCACGCGTGGCCTTTTGGCCAAGGTTGCAGGTTCCGTAGCGTGGCCTTTTGGCCAAGGTTAGTCGTTCGCGTAGCGTGGCCTTTTGGCCAAGGTTGGTCGTTCGCGTAGCGTGGCCTTTTGGCCAAGGTTGGTCAAAGGTTGGTCAAAGGTTAACGGTTGCTTCGCTACCAATTACCCATCTCCTCATCTCCTCATCTCCCCATCTCCCCATCTCCCTATCTCCCCAGACTTCCCACCCTCCCCACACTTCCCACACTTCCCACACTTGCCACCCTCCCTCTAATTATGGGTATTCAACCTGACTTGATATTAGGGGGGATTCCTGTTCCCTACCTTGACAAGTAAATTTTAAACTTGGGGCAATCACTAAGTTTATACTGCCATGATCCAGAATACAGCTATTAGCTAAAAAAATTACCCTTCTAATCGTTAGATTGTAACTATTTATTAAACAATTTGATAATTTTATTGATTTTTTTGGTTTTATTGTTGACAATAATAGTAGCCATTGGTTACAATATATTCATTGGAAAAAGAGCCGCGCTCATCGGCCACCAACCTGGAAGCGCGGCTCTCCCCCCCAAGTTACATGGAGGTAATTCTATAATAATGGCAAAAAAACGATTTGTTTATCATTCCATCGATTATCACGAAGCGTTCGCGTAGCGTGTGCGTAGCACAATGGAGCGCCTTGAACAGCTTGCACAACAGAGGGAGTTAAAGGGCGAGAATTCCTATCCCTATCCCATCACTGAGCGAGAGCAAATCCTAATCCGACTGTATAGTTACTGCGAATTGGGTATGACACCGCAACGGTTTTACAGTAAGTGGGACTTGAGTCGGGAAGAGATGGCTTTAATCTGCTCTTGTTCCGTTCACACTGTTAACGGCTGGTTTAACACCAGTCGTCGCTGTTACCCTCCGACTCCTGGTCACTTGCGCCATCTGGCCATTATGGATTTGTTGTTGGAGGATTTCGAGACAATTCCTAAACCGTTATTGGAGCGATTGTTCTCGAATTAAAAATGTAGAATTTAGAATTAAGAATGTAGAATTAAGAATGTAGAATTAAGAATGTAGAATTAAGAATGTAGAATTAAGAATGTAGAATTAAGAATGTAGAATTAAACACCTACACAGAATTAATTACCTACTCTCAATTTATGTAATCCTTACATTGTAAGGCTTTGGTTTTTGTAAAATGTGTAATCATTTTTGTGTACCTGCTTACAAATTCTAAATTCTAAATTCTAAATTCTAAATTCTAAATTCTAATCTATTCCCATGGTTTGATTTTCACAATTCAAACAGGGATGCTAGACTGGATTTAATGTAACCTAAAATGACTCTCCCAAGGTTTTAGACTTTGGGAGTGCTTTACTGGCTGTTAAGCAATTTACTATATTTCATAATACTTATCAAGCCTTTTTAAGAGCTTATTGATAATAGATAGCAGTTATCAATTGGGTGAAGTAAACAAGTTGAGAATTTTAGGAAACAGGGAACAGGTAAAAAATCCTGTGTACTTGATTACTATCAGAACTACCGTAATTTTGCTAATTTCTCTTGAGCAAACCATCGCAGTCGATAATCGGGTTCATGCTCTGCTCTATCCTGCAATAAAGACCGGGTTTGGGAATGGTTAGGATAATATTCGAGGATGGCATTAAGGGCTACTTGTCGAGGATTGACATTGTCGTAATCCTGGTCTTGATCACGCTCAAAGGGGTCATTGAGACTGCGATACTCTGAAAGAGCCGCTACGCGATGAAGCGAAGCTTCCGCTAAGAGCGATCGCATAAAAATTCTCATAATCAAAGCTGGTCTGGCCAACCTTGAGCTAGCTGTTCAATTGCTGTACGTCGCACCCAGGAATCTTTATCAGAGCGAGCCGATTGTTGAAGTAGGACTAAGGTATTTTGATGGTTTTTGTAACCTTGAGCTAACTGTCTAATTGCTGTACGTCGGACCCTCGAATCTTGATCAGAGCGAGCGGATTGTTGAAGTATGGCTAAGGTATCTCGATGGTATTTGTAACCTTCAACTAACTGTTGAATTGCTGTAAGTCGCACGCTCGAATCTTGATCAGAGCGAGCGGATTGTTGAAGTATGGGTAAGGTATCTGGGTGGTATTTGTAACCTTCAACTAACTGTTGAATTGCTGTAAGTCGCACGCTCGAATCTTGATCAGAGCGAGCGGATTGTTGAAGTATGGGTAAGGTATCTCGATGGTCTTTGTAACATTGAGCTAACTGTTCAATTGCTGTAACTCTCACCCTCGAATCTTTATCGGAGCGAGCCCATATTTGAAGTAGGGGTAAGGTATCTCGATGGTCTTGCCAATGGGTGGCTACTGCTACAACAGCTTGAGTGCGAATATGACGGAATAATAATGCCTGATGTCCATACTTGTTATAAGTATAATTTAGATCATAATGAATTAAATTTTTGAAGCAATTCATTAATCGAGTATCCGTTGATTTAATTTCATACCGATTCCTAACCTCAGACAAACAATCTGCTGCCAAAAATAAATTTTTAAACTCATCACCTTCTCCATCTTGTGCCATCAAATACTCAATAATCTCTCCACCTTTCTTGGAATCAATCATGCCCACAATCAACCTGAGCACTTCATGCCAAGATTCATCCCGCCAGTGCTGACCAAAGACCTCGGTTTGTAACTGTTCTAGGGAAATCTCCTGTTTTTTTTCAAATTTACTGACAAATTCCCAAGCACAGAAATATTCCAAAAATGTCCGATGCACAAAGGCGTAGTAATCGGCTCCCATGAAACATAAAATAAAATTGCGGGTGCGCAACTGATTAATCATTACCTTAGCAACGGCTCTGGGATTAGTAACGTCTCGTAATTTCAGCTCCTCTTTTATAATCCTTTCTAAATCCTCTCCACTAATCAGATTTCCCGCTAACCCTGCTTGATTTCCCTGCATGAAATATGCCACTTTTCCTAGCATCTGTTGCTTATCTTGATAATCAATAGTCTTCGGGTCAAGACGATTATCTTCTAGTAATGCTCGTTCCACATCCCATTGATAAAGCAGTAATCGAGACGCTTGGTTATAGAGTTCAGAGCGGTCACGAGGCAATTCTTGATTGCGGTTCAGGATTGCCATCATAGTTAGTAATAGGGGATTTACCGCTAGTTGTCGAATCGGGGAGGATGTGTCTATTGCTTTTTGTAAGCGCTCCTGTTTCCTAACTTTATCGGCTTGATTCGTAAAGGTTAACTCATGCCAGTGCTCGATAAAGGTTTGAATTTGTTCCGACTCCAAGTCTTGGAGCATAACATGACGAAATTCAGCATTTCGTAGCCGTTGGGGTTTATAACCAATGACGCGAGATGTAACAATTACTCTTACCTTAGGATAGGTATTGGTAAAGCGATGAATATCCGTAATTACATCGTCTCGTTTCCCTGGCTCAAAGACTTCATCCAAACCATGGCCGTTGGCCACGCTACGCGAACAAACATCACTAATACTTTACCAGCCTTTAACTGGTCATGAAGTTGATGTTGATTGAAATGACAGATGGAGCCACTGCTTTGATGGCAGAATTCCAAGAAATTATTACACTGTCCGTTATCGCGATTCCGGATATAGGTGCGTAATTCAATCAGTAACGGAATTGGTATAGAAAGGGCAGTAGTCATATCCGTTCTTGCCCAATTTAATGCTAAATATTGCAGCAAGGTAGATTTACCGGAGCCTGGGTCTCCTAAAACTACGAAATAGGGATAGCCTTGAGAGTCATTAATAACATCCAATACGGATTTAACCGGCTGTTGATGATAAAGGTCTTTAGCTCGTTTTAACTCCTCTTGATCAATATCCCTGTCTAGTTGACCACTGTCTCCCAGTTGTCTATAATAATCTTTAGGAAGTTCATGAAGAGCTGACGGCATCAGGTCATGAACCTCTCGCACATTTTGGGGGATAAATATCTTCCAGAGTTTTAGTTCATTATAGGCACAAGCATTGGTATCTAAACTATCCAAGCTGAGATTACCGTAGCGCTCTAGGAGTGCTTCTTGATAGGTGCTTAAGTCAAAGTCTGGGATAATGCCTGCTGTAGCTTTAGTGTTTTCTGCGATTAGCCCGAAGGGCTACGCTACGCGATCGCATCCAGAGTTTGGGAATCTCGGATAGGCCGTAACTGATCCGATTCCCGGATGATAGTGTGTACTTGCTTGAGATACTGTCTAGCAATATACTTCCAACGAAATTCTTCCGGTAATGGTAATAACTTAAGCTCAATCCAAGTCTTAGCTAATGTCTCAGTATCTAGTTGCTGACAGCCATATCTAAAGGCACTGCCTAGGATAGCTTTAATGGATTTATCCTTAATATACTGCTTGAGGGGTTTAGTATATTGTTTCAATTCTTGCTTGGATAGGTCAGCATCTTCCAATTCCTTTTCAACTAAAGCTACAAATTCTTTTAAAGCTTTACCGAAGAGTTTTTTCTGGGTATTTTGATCCGATAGTCCAGTATACTCTTTGATAGACTCTTTGAAGAAGTCTTTGGTGTAGTCTTCTAGAGCGTCTTTGGCCAAGGGACCGATCACTTCTTTGGCGAGATAGCCACCGGCACTAGAAATTCCCCAAACTGCTAACCAATCCAGCATGATATTGGTAGTTGTTTTTTGATTTATTTATCATTATAGAGGAAAGGGAGTAGGGAGTAGGGAGTCGGGAGTAGGGAGTAGGGAACAGCGGATCTGGGAACAGGGAACAGTAGTCAAGATCTCCAAAATCTCCCCATCTCCCCATCTCCCCATCTCCCCACACTCCCGATAAGTCCGACAGTTGCTAAAATCAAAGTCATGAGTCGGACAAAAATTGAGGTAATCTCATGTCTGTTGCCAAACCCTTATTTGAGCAGGTTATTCTCCCTCATCCGGCCAAAGAAACCCTGCCCACCATGTATGATTTACCCAGTGAAGATCCCGAGGAGCCGGGCTTGCCTGACGAATTTCATCTTTGGCAGCCACAACTGTGTAGTGAGACATTTCGCCCTCCCAATTATGAGAGCGAAAGGGTGTTTGTCGCCAGTGACTTAAATTTATATTATGACCCTAACCATACCGCTTGGTACAAACGACCGGATTGGTTTGCTGTAGTGGGGATTTCCCGATTCTACCAGGAAAGAGAGCTCAGAATGAGTTATGTAATCTGGCAAGAAGAGGTCAGACCAATTGTGGCCATAGAATTGCTATCTGCCAGCACCAGAGATCAAGACCTTGGTTACAGTGAACGAACGGGAGAAGCACCAACCAAATGGGAAGTGTACGAGCAAATTTTAGCAATTCCCTACTATGTTACCTTTGACCGAGTCAGTAACGAATTACAACTTTTTCAGTTAGATGGTGGCAGCTATCAACCCCAAACCATAGACAATTCCAAATTTTGGATGCCTGAGTTGCAATTGGGTTTAGGACTATGGCTTGGGGAATATCGGGGATTGAATCGGTTGTGGCTACGTTGGTATGATCAACAGGGGAATTGGATTCCTACTGAGGCAGAACGAACCGAACTCGAACGCCAACGAGCTGAACAGGAACGGCAACGAGCTGAACTCGAACGGCAACGAGCTGAACTGGCTCAACAACGAGCTGAACAGGAACACCAACGAGCTGAACTGGCTCAACAACGAGCTGAACAATTAGCAGAACGGTTACGAGAGATGGGTATTAATCCCGATGAAATTTAACCTCTGTCTGAGTTGGTGGGTGTATGTCATTTAAGCTGTTTGACCCGCTGGTGGGTTAGATTATGTTCGGATAATTGGGGACAATACTGATAGATTGGCAATCTTTTTCAGTGCTACTGACACTGACGATAATTCCTTAAACGCAGTGCATGGCGAAAATTCGGAAAACCGTTGTGAACACGATTGGGTTAAATCCAGATTACCTGATTCCCGTTCCCAAAGAGACGATTCCGAAAACAGCGATCGGCAAAATTCAGCGCCAGGAATTGAGAAAAAGATTTGAGGCTGGTGAATTTGATGGTATCTTTTGAAAGGCTGAAGTTAATAACCTGTAGTTTGAGCAGATTATCAAGAAAATTATCTAGGAATTAATAATATAAAACTGTCATAAAATCAGAGACTATTTGTTAAATATTGCTTAAATAGTTATTTGTGTAAAACAGGCATGTTGGTGGAACGGGCATCTTGCCTGTTTCCTGCCCCAAAATTTACTGACTGCTGACAGCTGACGACTGACGGCTTACACCATTAGCCACAGGTACCTGTTGGGTAATACAATGAACCCCTCCTCCACCTTCAGCCAGAATCAGACCATCCACACCAACAACCCTCCGCCCAGGGAAAACCTCACGCAGAATAGCAAGGGGAGCATCATCTTGGCTGGAGTCACCAGCAACTGGAACGATCACAGCATTATTAGCAATATAAAAATTCATATGAGCAACATCTAAGCCAAGAGGAATCTCAACAATCTCAAACTTACGTCCGCGAGCATCAGTACTTTGTTGTAATCGATGCTTAGCATCCCGACAAATCTTGTAGTTTGGATCATTCCTATCATCAGTGCTATGGAGTAAGACCAATCCAGGTGCGGCAAATGCGCAAATCCCATCCACATGTCCATCTGTCACCGGATCAGGTACGATACCACGACCTAGCCAAACCACGGTTTCAGCCCCGAGATAGTGCTTCAACAATCTCTCAACTTGAGACTTACTCATGGTGGGGTTGCGATTAGGGTTAAGTAAACATTCCTCAGTGGTGATAATAGTACCTTCACCATCTAATGTCACACCACCGCCCTCCAACACTAGAGAGGATGAGTACATGGTAGTATCAAGATAGTGAGACAATCGCGCCTTTAGTAAAGCATCGTCGTGATAGGGGGGAAACTTACCACCCCAACCGTTGAAAGTAAACCCAGCTACCCGACGTGAACCCTTGCCGTTCACCAAAAACATCGGACCGGAATCCCTTGCCCAGCCATCGTTTACGGGAAACTCAATCAGTTCGATATCGGAACTCAACAAGCCTTTAGCCACACCCTTGTCTTGAGGATGAACAACCATCGAAACCGGTTCAAACTCATTGACAGCATTCGCCACTGCTGCCCATTCCCGCCTTGCCTTCTTCAGACCATACCCTTTCCAATTCTGAGCTGGAGGAAACACCATGATCGTAAATTCATGGGGTTGCCATTCCGCCGGAAAGAAAAAGCCATCCTCAAGGGGTGTTGTCTCTTGTAATAACGTCACTCCAGTGCTGCTATAGTCCGGCATTTCACTACTACTAACCTCAGTTCTCACCCTTGAGCAAACTGCTGACCAACCCAAGGCACTAGCAGCTGAAAGAACACTTAACTTTAGTAACCTTCGACGATTCAACATAGCGTTTATCTATTCTAGAGTACTTATCACTTGGGTAGGGAGTAGGGAGTAGGGAGTAGGGAGTAGGGAGTAGGAATTCTCCCATACTTCCCACCCTCCCCACACTTCCCACCCTCCCCATAGTTCCCACCCTCTCCACACTTCCCTCTCTCCCCACACTCTTCTTCTCTCCCCACACTTCCCACACCTCCCATACTTCCCACACTTGCCATGGTTTTCGATGGTTAATGCTAGCAGCGTTATCATAGAGTGGCTAAAATGTCCAGTGACAGGTGATCTGTTTTTTCTACTGATGGTCAAATTAAGGTAATTAGAGATTCTGTAATGCGGTGTGATTGCAATTACACCTTTGGGTAATGGGGAAAGTGTTTTCACCATTACCCTTCTTCCCCATAGAGAAAAGGTTCACTAATGTAAGCTATCAGCTATAAGTTTCAAGTTTCTAGTTTCAATTTTAATCAGAAGGTGTCTTTCCTATGACTAAAGTACCTATTACTAAAATAACTGACGAACTCAAAACCGAAATTTTCTACCCCGATAGTGATGGTAAACCTATGACAGAAAGTGATCCTACTCGGGATTATCTGATTTATGGCGTAGAAGCCTTAAAAAGTTATTTCAAAAATCGGGAAGATGTTTATGTTTCGGGTAACTTATTTATTTACTACCAGAAAGGAGAACCCGATCAGGTAGTCTCTCCTGATGTATTTGTGGTTTTTGGCGTGGAAAACAAACAGCGAAGAAGCTACAAGGCTTGGGAAGAAGGAGGAAAATTGCCCAGTTGGGTATTAGAAATAACCTCAAAAAGCAGCCGGAATAGTGATCAAACCACAAAACGCCAACTATACCAAACAATGGGAGTATTAGAATACTTTCAGTATGATCCTACCGGGGATTATCTTAACCCGCCACTTAAGGGATTACGTTTGGTGAAGGGAAAGTATCAAGCTATCCCCAGCAAGCCCTTAGGGGATGGAGATTTTTCTATTGATAGTGAAGTGTTAGGTCTAGAGCTGCAAGTGCATCAGGGAAAACTAGAATTTTTTGATCCGAAGCTGGGTAAAAAGCTATTAAATTTCCAAGAACTGGAGATAGCTTATCAACGAGCAAAGTTAGAGCAAACCGCAGAAACTCAAGCCCGACAACAAGCGGAGTTAGAGCGAGCTGCTGAAGCTCAAGCCCGACAACAAGCGGAGTTAAAGCGAGCTGCTGAAGCTCAAGCCCGACAACAAGCGGAGTTAGAGCGAGCTGCTGAAGCTCAAGCCCGACAACGAGCGGAAGAAGGGCTACAGAATGCTATTTCCCAGTTATTAAGCTTAGGCTTGACTGTTGAACAGATAGCTGAAGCACTAAATTTATCAGTGGCAGAGGTTAACCGTCACATTTAAATTGGTTATTCCCCCTTACCTATTCCCTGTTCCCTATTCCCTATTCCCTATTCCCTGCTCCCTACTCCCTTGCTGAATGACCAATGACTAATGAGCAATTAAAACCTAAATTTTTCTACCGCAATACTAATGGTACACCAATGGCAGAAAGTGACCCTAACCGAGATTATATCATTTATGGCGT
>NZ_JAAHHU010000740.1:0-2330 GCF_010672095.1 Moorena sp. SIO3I6
GCGATAGACGGAAATTAGTTAAGTACAATTATTCCATTCACTTTAACCAAAGTGATAAGTAAATTGCACAATTACTCATCCTGGCTTCTCGCCTTCTCTGCTGCCATTTAGCCGCAGAGTTTTAAAACTTTTGATAGTATTCTTGTACCGCATTGGTATTTAGGTAATGGGATAATTATGATTGTTTTTTTAAATAAATTTTTAATTATAATTATACTGCTTTAAGCAGTTTACATTGAGCCGCTCCTGCTAAACACAATTCAGTAACTCTTTTATCTAAAAAAGGATGACGAGCTTCGATGCTAACTGCTGCACTAATGTCAGTATTAAATTACCAGTGCGGTCTTTTAAAGGTAATTGCTCTAATAAAGATTCAGGTGTCGTCCATAACATCCGATGTCCTAAACCCACAAAGCGATCATCGCACCAAACCTGAGCGCCATCTGGTTCCCGGTGCGCCAGGATATCTACCATGTGCCCAATTTTTTCGCGCTCCACGGGGCGATATCAAGATTGTAAATACCTAAGATTCCACTCATAATCTACTTCTTTCAAAGGATGACATGGGAGTGAATCGAGAAAGATCTCTGAGATTACCAATCACGATTTTTCCCTGACTTTCTACCCAAGCATGAGCCTCAAATTGTCCTTGCTCTCCCTTAGCAACCCCAATTCGCAGTTCAGCTGAGTAACAATATTGACTCATGAGAGTTTGGGTAGTTAAAGCTCTAGCTAAACACTTAGCATTACCAGGGAGATAACGGCTGCTACGATTCACCGCTTCAACAATTTGGTCTGTGGTAGGGGAATATTGTTGTAATCCTACAGGATTTGCTTGACTGATAATTGCTAAAAGTCGTCGTAAAGTCTTAAATGGCAACGACCACATCCCCAATCTGACTAATGCCAGCAATAGAAAGGCTTTGATGAAAAGTTGGCGCTCTGTATGGGTAAGGCTTAAGAACTTACATAGCTGTTTCATCCCCTACCTCAATTAGTCCTTCAGTTTGCAGTTCCTGGAGTAATGCCAAAATATCACTTTCGCATTGCTCAGGCTCCACCTGGTACTTTGCTAGAATGGCATCCCGAATTTCATTAACAGTCTTTGGTTCCTGAATCAGATTCCAAATACTGGCACCTACAGCATTGAGACCAAAGTACACTCCAGACTTGGAGTTGAGAATAATCGTTTCTCCAGTCAAATCGGCAGATAACTGTTCCTTAGTTGCTACTACCCTTGAATCAGCTGTTACCATGCTCTACAAAACTCCTGAAACTGAATTTATCTAGCCATAATATAACCGGGCATTATTGGTCATAAATTCCCAATAATTAAGTGCAAAATTACAGATAATTATTATCAAAAACAATACTAATTATCTGACTCTTACACAAATACATAGTATAACGAATTATACCAATTACACCTGATGCGATTGCAAAGGCTCAAACCATTAAAATTTCATTTTCAATGGCAGCGCAAAACAGACGGCGAGGATACTTTAAAAGTAGCTTGGTTTACTTCCAATCCTTGATTTGAATGGCTGAATGTCTTTTTATTTCCATGTCATGGAATGGCTTGGAGGTAGTCTAGGAAACCTTGAAAACATCCTCTAAGACAGATAATTCGTTATTAATTTCAGATTTCTTAGGTTTTCTCCTAAGAAGAACACCATTTAGCTCAGGGGATTTTTTGGTAGATATTTCCCTTGTCAAATTGGACGGATATAGAAAAACCGTTTCCGGTTAGGTATGTGTGATTGCCCTTAAAACATACCTTTATCTAAGTCAACTCAACCGCCTCCATATGTAACTATACTCAAGATTATGCAGTTTGGGGCTGAGATTCTGATATTTTAAGTTTTCTTTACATTTGGCTTATTTACCTCTATCTGGAATGTTTTGAAGTCCGCTGTTCTGCACTAGGCACTCACCTAGATCAATGGTGTTCTGGGCATCAGACAATAAACATCTCCCAAAAACCAACATTTTTTTGATATTAACTAAAAATTAATAATCATTTTTATAAAAAAAATAATTCCAAGTTTTCGCTAAGTTTTATTGGAGATTTAAACAGAGGATTGATCAAAAAAGGGAACAAAGAACAGGGAACAGGGAACAGTAGCAAAGAGCTCTGAGTAGTTTTTGGTGTTATGAGAAATCAGCAAGATTGTTCATGACCTATTTGTAAATGCTATAGCGGTTTCTAGTTCATGTCGGGTGGGCAGTCCTATGGAGGGGATTCCTTTGCTTGCCATAGGGTTGGTAAGCACTGCCCACCCTACTCAGGTTCATGTAGTTCATGTCGGGTGGGCAGTCCTATGGAGGGA
>NZ_JAAHHU010000741.1:0-2326 GCF_010672095.1 Moorena sp. SIO3I6
CTCTTCTAGGGGTCGGGTTTGCACCGCCATCCGGATGAATAGTTGTAATCTTTCGGGGTTGTCCCCGCGAATTACCTAAGTCTTACCCCTCCTGGTAAAGGAGGCTCTTACTTAGAACAAGCCGCACATCCTAACTCCGTTGACTTTTTTGTCTGTAGCGTATCAAACCTTCTTTCGCTACACTACAATGACGATGATTCAAACATACCTTTCTCTCGTACCCATGAGTTCTCTGCCTGCTACTAACATCGGTCAGGTTAAGGATGCTTCGCTGTTCAACCCTTGCATCAATCCATGGGTTTGTTATGTCCATAAATCAGGGTAGGGCTTTCACTCGGATTTCGCGAGGGATGGATTTACACCATCATGGTTATCAAGTTGTCATGGTTCAGTAGACCAAGCGGCTAATCCCCCAAACCTTATTTAGGTATGATTTCTAGCCAACGAATCGCACGGATGTCTTTATACCATGGGCGAGTCTTTTTTAAACTTGGAAGAGTCTTTTTTTGACTGTAGTAATCGGGATTATCCCTTAATTCCGGGAGGTAACATACAAGCGGACAAGTATTAATTGAACAGCGATTTTCTTCATACCACCTGAACCGATCGGCCAGCAAATAGTTATATTGAGCACACAACATTGACAACCAATGATCAATCTTGGTTTGCTGATCTCTTGTCGGTTTTAGCCTGTACTGATACGCGATTCTCATTTGACTTGTCCTCTCGTATATCGACCTAGTAATATTATACTATATGTTAGGATTACCGATTTTGAAAAAAGACAACTGGAGCAAGATGCCAATCGAAGAGGGATGACCTCGTCTGAGTTTTAAGACAGCTTGATAGCTCGTTTCCCCGAACGCGCCCCGCGTCGGCTTTGCCGAATCCAAGAGACCCTGTGCAAAATTCATCCCACACTCATGCTGCGCATGTTCGTTGTGGGGCTTCTTTTGCCGGAAGCTAATTACTAACTACTAACAACTACTCATAGCCCAAATGTTTCCGAGCCGCTGATGTGGCGACACGACCCCGAGGCGTGCGGTGCAGGAAACCAATTTGTAACAGATAAGGTTCATAAACCTCTTCAATGGTTTGAGCATCTTCTCCAGTAGAGGCTGCCACTGCTTCTAAACCAACTGGTCCACCATTGAACTGTTCAATCATTACCTTGAGCACCAGTCGGTCTGTCCAATCTAAGCCCATCGGGTCTACATTAAAGATTTCCATGGCTTGAGCTGCTACATCCTGGTTAATTTGCTCAATGCCTTTGACTTGAGCATAGTCTCGCACTCGCCTCAGGAGTCGGTTAGCAATTCGAGGTGTGCCACGAGACCGACGGGCAATTTCCTCAGCACCATCTTCCGTTACTGCTGCCTTGAGCAGTTGAGCTGTCCTCGTTACAATTAAACTCAATTCATCGATCTCATAGAAGCGTAAGCGTTGGATCATACCAAAGCGATCGCGTAGGGGTGAGGTTAAGGAACCTACTCTGGTGGTTGCCCCCACTAAGGTAAACTGCGGCAGAGGAATACTACGGGTTTTGGCACTCTGACCCTTACCAATAGTGATATCCAATCGATAGTCTTCCATGGCTGGATATAGTAATTCCTCTGTCATGCGCGATAAACGATGGATTTCGTCTATAAATAAGATATCCCCAGGCTTGAGATTAACCAGAAGCCCCACAATATCTCGTGGACGCTCTAAGGCAGGTGCAGCAGTAATTTTACAATTCACCTCCATCTCAGTTGCCAAAATTAGCGACATGGTTGTTTTCCCTAATCCTGGTGGTCCATACAACAGCAGGTGATCCATGGCCTCATTTCTGGCTTTGGCGGCTTGAATGCCAATTTCCAAAACTCCTTTGAGTTCTTTTTGTCCGATGTAGTCGGCTAAGCGTTGCGGTCTAATACTCTCTTCCTGATGACCAATTTCCTCAGCGGTAGCCGTTGCTAGCAGTAGGTCTCCATCGCTTTGCGTCTGACGGGGTTTACTGCGACCTTTTCGCTTCTTGCTAGATTTGGGTTCTCTATCTGGGTTTTGGTACTGTTGTCTAAAAGACGTTATGGCCATGGGTCATACTTCATCCTTCATACTTCATACTTAGTTTACTTATGCTGGCTAAGAGAATCTTACCGTGCCTGGATGTAAAAGCTGGGCGAGTTGTTAAAGGGGTCAACTTTGTTAATCTTAAGGACGCTGGTGATCCAGTGGAATTAGCACAAGTTTACAATGATGCTGGTGCAGATGAGCTGGTGTTTTTGGATATAACTGCTACCCATGAAGACCGAGACATTATTATTGATGTAGTCTACCGTACAGC
>NZ_JAAHHU010000742.1:0-2325 GCF_010672095.1 Moorena sp. SIO3I6
AAGGGTATGAGTGGTTTCTATCCTTAGAATGCTGGCTCCCACTCACTTTAGTCAAGGGCGGCTATCTCTCTCCAGATAAGTATTTGAGCACTTTTGACTTCATTTTTTGTCAGTCAACCAGGCGGTTTGCACTTAAGTTAGTTACAATAACAACAATAAGAAAACAATTTTGTTATCTGTTCTTTAGTCAAAGAATCACATCAACTAGACCTTCTTCTAACTCATCTCTAGTCATGGGGACTAAAGAACGCAAATAGTCTTTCAAAATAAACCAAAACTTTTCTATGGGATTAAAATCGGGACAATAAGGATACAAAAAGAAAATAGTAGCTCCAACTGTAGATAATATCTCTACAATTTTTTGACTTTTCTGAGTGGGTAAATTATCCATGATCACCACAGCACCAGGCCATAATGATGGTGCTAAAACTTGTTTTATGTAAGTCAGAAAACCTTGATTATTCAGCGGTGCGACCCCGGCGAGGGAACCTCGCCTAGGGAACGCGCACCAAGAGATCGAACCATTTAACGTCATAGTCCCTAAGATTCCTTGGCCTTTCGGCCACGCTACGCGAAGGGAGGAAAGGGCACTGATTATTGTGATATTTTCCCCTCTGTAATAAGGCCGATAATCGACAACTCTAGTTCCTCTTTTAGAACGGCCATAAATGCGCTTTTTCCCTAAATTAAACCCCGTTTCATCCAAAAAAACTAAATTTTCTACTAAAAACTTAGTAATTTTTTGCCAATAAATAAATCGTAATTTAGCTACCCTTTCCGTTTTTGCTTGACTAGCATATAGCGTTTTTTTTCCGCGTTATGTTAAGTTTTTTTAGGAATCTACTCAAAGTAGTAATGTGGACAGTAATTTTTTGATCTTTTTCAAGTATTTCCACCATTTACGAGAGAATTAATGATGGATGCTCTGACAACATAGATTTGATGAATTCCGTGAATGTTTCTAATTTAGAGGCTCGGTTATTCCCTTGTTTGCCCGGTGATATATCTCCGGTTTCTTTAAATTTTTTAATAATTATAAATACAAAATTACGACTCACTTTAAACCTTTTAGCTAACCGCGTCATTGAGCCCTGGCCTTTCGGCCACGCTACGCGAACGCAGTCTAGATAAGCTGTGAAAATTTTCGTTCTTATGTCAACAGAATATGCTTTCATAGTTGGGGTTTTATCATACTAATTATAGTATACTCTATTTAAACGCAAAGCGCTATATGACAAGTCTGGGTGGGTAAGTCCTAACTGCTGGATCGGGGATCCTGATTTGTGTGTGGGGTTCATGGCTAGCAACTCCCTTGACTGACTGCCCCTCAGATCCCATTCATAAGGATTATTCATAAAGTTCATAGGAATCGACCTTTAAAAGAGCTGAATTTTTGGGATTTTAATTCTTGGTTGCTTTCCATACTATTGAATCGTAGGCGATCAAATACATGAGGTTGCCATGATCTCGACCATCTATAAATTGATGGAATGGCTTGAGGCTTCAGGGGTGAGATGAGCCCTAAAAAGCCTACTGTATAAGGCTTTGATGCCAATCAGCTATGGCTTGATACAGTCGCCAATTGACCCTATGTTCATTTTCACCGAAGCACATGACCCTTACAGCGTTTTTCATAACTATCAGGTACATAGGATTTTTTCCCTCTTACCTCTTACCTGTTCCCTCTTACCTCTTACCTGTTCCCTGTTCCCTGTTCCCTAAAACCCAGGAATTTGTACCTCACCAAATTGCAAACCGCTGTATGTGACCATGATACTGAACCCAAGGCAAGCTCTCAATTGACTTGAGGAACGCTTCACCCCTAGTTTGGGTCGAAGTATTAATGGCTCTTCCGTACTTGTTATGCTAAATAAACAGTCTGTAACAGGGAACAGGGAACAGGGAACAGGGAACAGTGGTCAGAGGCCGTCTTCAGAAAATTTTGTTAGTTGAATAGCGTAATTTTCCTTATACAGTAAGCTTTCTGAGTTTTTTAACTGGAAATTTAGCATAAGAGGTACTGAAGAACCGTATTAATCCCTGCTAGGGCTTACCAAGTTTAGTTGGTGATCAGTAATTAGTGTACGGCAATTTTCCTGGAGTCCAGTTTTGGGTGAGTCCTGTTCCCTTGATGAGACCTAGGTATGGAAATTGGTTTCAGCTCAAGTGGGGCAAGGCTTCCATAATCTTGTTCACCCAATCGTCTAGGTCAGTTTTGTGAAGTTTTGTAAAAATAATCGCTGCTCGGCATAAAACTTAAGCTGACCCCCCGATAAGTTTTTAGAAGCTAACAATCAAGGATTTTTCAGTATGCACACCAAGACC
>NZ_JAAHHU010000743.1:0-2325 GCF_010672095.1 Moorena sp. SIO3I6
GATCTGAACTGATCTATTAGTTCAAGTCCAGTTAATCACTTACAAAATAGTCTCTAGATTTTTGGGTAAGCGTAATCGGTAATGGGTAATCCTAAACTACCAATTACCAATTTAAAATCACCAATTCTAAATTACCAATTCCAAATTACTTGATTTCGGATCTGATAATTAGTCAATCAGAGATGATATTATATTTATTGACTGATATATTTAATAACCCAGAGATGTGCTACCCTGAGCTTATAATCGTGAGCATATAATCAGATGCTTTGCCCTGAGATGATAAATTAAAAGACTTGGCTGACTAATCTTATAATTTTCACTAATAATCATTATTATCGATTTAGTTAGCTGACCGGTAAAAGAAGCCCCACGTCCGAACTGAAAGTCGGCGTGGGATGAATTTTACACGGAGTCTTTGGGATTCGGCAAAGCCGACGCTACGCGAACGGGGAAACGAGCTATCAAACTTCTAAGTACCTCTGATTGGTTCATCCCCCTTTTGGTTGCTTCTTGCTCTAGTTTTTTCTTTTCATACTCGGTCAACCGTATCGTCATTTTTATAGTTTTCATTCTGACTTGCCATTTGACTAGCTGTATGCTATACTAATAGTAGGTCGAAAAACAGGAGATAGCAACAATGAGAGCAGCCTATCAATATCGACTAAGGTTAACCAAAGCCCAGGAATCTGAAATCGAGAAATGGCTGGATCTACTCCGTTGCCAATACAACTATTTGCTTGCAGATAGGTTTAATTGGTATGAGCAAAATCGCTGCTCCATTAACTCCTGTCCTTTGATTTGTCACTTGCCAGACCTAAGGAAAAATCCTGATTATTTTTCCCAAAAGAAAACTCTTCCTCAACTAAAGAAGGATAGACCCTGGTACAAGGTAGTTCAATCTCAAGTACTCCAGGATTGCGTAAAAAGAGTTGACCTTGCTTTTAAGAGGTTTCTTAAAGGAGACGGTAATGGGAAAAAGAGTGGAAGACCTCGATTTAAAGGGAAAAATAGATATAAGTCATTTACTTTCCCGTCTCTGTCTAAAAATCCAATAAATGGAAATATTTTGACTCTTCCAAAATTTGGAAAGGTTAAAATGATTTATCATCGACCTATTCCAGAAGGGTTTAAAATCAAGACAGCGACTATAACCCGAAAGGCTGATGGCTATTACGTCACGCTGTCAATCCAAGATGATACAGTCCCGAATATTATCCCAGTAGACAGTGTTGAAAATCCCATCGGGATAGACATGGGTCTTAAATCGTTCTTGATCAGGTCTGACGGTACTGAGATACCAATTCCTCAGTATTACAGAAAAGCTCAAAAACGACTCAATAAAATCCAGAAAGCTGTCAGTAGATCAAGGAAAGGTAGTAAGAACAGAAAAAAAGCTGTAAACAAACTAGGGAAGGCTCACAAAAAGGTAGCTGACACCCGAAAAGATTTTCACTTTAAGACAACAAAAAGCTTGCTAGATACCTACGATCTAGTTGCTCATGAAAAACTAAACATTAAGGGTTTGGCTAGGACTAAATTAGCTAAATCTGTATTGGACGCTGGTTGGGGTCAATTTCTGTCAATATTATCAAACAAAGCCGAGAATGCTGGTTTGGTCACAGTTGCGGTAAACCCCCGAAACACCAGCCAAAATTGTTCCAATTGTGGAACAAAGGTACCTAAAAAATTAAAAGACCGTATCCATTCTTGTCCTTCTTGTGGGTACATCGAAGATCGTGATGTGAATGCGGCGAAAAATATATTGAAGTTGGCGGTGGGGCATCCCGTCGGAAATAAAGCTTACCGGGTATCCGAACCGTTGGGTGGAGTTGGTAAGAAGCCCACACTGTAATCTTTGATGAGCGTGTGGGAGTATGTCACATAAAGGTGTGATATCAATCACATCAACCAGTGAAGTTAATTAAACCAGTGAAGTTAATTACTGTATTCGGTGACTGGATTCACTGACTCGATTCGGTGACTGGATGGAGTTATTGAAATCAGCGTATTCTAAAGCCCTAGGCGGGATTCCTCTGAAGGGAATGGTATGCGATCGCATCACCAACAGTTGAGCTGACTTGTCACCCCCTCAACGGAAAATGAAACGGGCAAGATGCTCGTTCCACAAAACTATTTAAATCATTCCAGAAAATGAAACGGGCAAGATGCCCGTTCCACACAAGATGCCGGTTCCACAAAAAAAAGGAGCCGATTGCGTCGGCTCCCCAAAAATTGAGGTTGATTCAACTGAGCTCAAGTCTGGTTAATCACTTACCAAATAGTCACTAATCGTCAGCTATCAGCTATCAGCTATCAGATATC
>NZ_JAAHHU010000744.1:0-2321 GCF_010672095.1 Moorena sp. SIO3I6
TGCGGATGCGATAATGCGTTCCCCAGTTCAGCCAAGACATACAACATTCACCTGAGTATTGATGAATCCTCTGTCTGCTAGCAGTACAACTTTAACTCTATCTGGCATTAATCGCGACACTGCCAAGAGCTTTGTCATTATAGCTGCCTATCTTGACGCTGCTAGAAGAATGCTCCAGTACTCGCTTGCGCCACTGGCACTGCTCTTCCTCGGTATACCACAGCTACCCTAATCAGACAATATTGATTCCACAGCATGGAAGTATCCAAGCTTAGATACAATATTTCATTTTCCCATCTATTCAAGGCTTCCTGAATCAGTGGGCTATATAACCGTTGTGGATTAATCCGGGGACCGTTGCAACCATCGACTGAATCGACGTTGCGTGACTGTCGCAAACACAGCACTTGAGTGGATGTACATAGTCCATTTTGTCAGATTTACGCTACCTGAGTGAATTAGTCCAACTACCATCCAGACGCTTTGTATGTAGATGTCTGATATCAGCCCATTGTTTGGATTGACCCAATAACGTAACAAGGGCATTATAGAGACGGGAGGTGTTTTCGCTTGTCATCCTGTCTGAGTTTAGTCACCCAGTCAGAATATGGCATTTGTAGCCAATTTGAGAAGGTAACACCTTCCATCACTGGGAAAGAATGAGTCTTCCGTTGGGTAGCGCGCTGCTACACCGATTCCTGCACCGATCGCGCTATGTGAACTTTTGTCAGTCAACCAGGGCAATAGGGACTTACGCTACATTGACTGGTTTGATGGGATTGACCGTAGGTTACGGCTACGGGATTGGCCATAGGTCACGCTATGCGATCGCAAAACATTGACTGATTTGATGGGATTGACCGTAGGTCACGCTATGTGATTAGCCTTAGGCCACGCTACGCGAACGCAAAAAGACACCTTGTGATTGATCGATGTGAATGCGATTAGCCATAGGCCACGCTACCCGATGAAGCGAAGCTTCCGCGCTTGTGCGATCGCATTCACATCCCATCCCATCAAGCCGATATTACTTCAAAATCAGAAATCGTCTCAATCCAGACCCGTGCTCCACACTTGAGGGGATCATCTGGACGATACATCACCCGACACGGGCCATTCACCTCCACCGTATGACCGTAAACATTTTTAGAGCCTCGCTTCACCGTAATTACAGGATTACGCTCTCCGGTCTTGAGATTGTTGCGAATCACCCTCTGATTAACGTGAATCACAGCCTTAGTATAATTTGTGCGCTTTGACCAGTTCCGTTTTGGTCCGCGAGTGCCAGGAGTGACCACTGGCATACCATCAAACAACGGAATCACCCAAGTTCTACCCACCTTATAAGCGCCTTTAACTCTGCCCTTACCCAGAAGGTAACGGACGCGAGTGGCAGAAACACCAAGTAATTCAGCGGCTTGTGCGGTGGAAATCATCATGGGGAGTAAACCATTGCTTTTACGATATCCTTACTTTAACACACTTGTTCTGAAAATGCCAGGGTATAGTAAAAATATTGCACTGTCGCAATTTACAGCCAGAAGCTATGGGTGTATTGGGTGCAGTAAGTTAAAAACTATAAAAAGGTGATAAAAACTATTGCATTATCACAACTTAACTAGTGGGTTAATTGGGATTAGTGAGAGTAATAGGATTAGTAGGATAAAAGGGTTTTCAGAAAACTATTGTATTCTCGCAATCTCAACTAGTGGGCGCAACTGGGACTAGCGAGATTAGTGATAGTAGTAAAGTCCTTCTGTTCCCTGTTCCCTATTCCCTGTTCCCTGTTCCCTTTGATAAAAAAAATTCGGTCAAGTATTGTAGTTAAGCAAAACTTGACCGAATCATTAATTGTACTTTTCCACGAGTACAGCCTAGCTGCACTATCCACCCATAAGTGGATCAGAATCATTAAATTGTTATCAAGTTAGTGATCACATTCTCCTAATCAATAACATCCCAACGTAAGTATTCAGCGGTCAGCGGTCAGCGGTCAGCCGTTGGCCTTTAGCTGATAACTGATAGCACCTCAAGTAGCGTGCGCGTAGCGCATTAGCTGATAGCTGAATACTTATCAAAATTGCTATAAATAATTCATAATGATATCTGATTACTTAAACTCTAAACTCTAAACTCTAAACGACCCATGGTTCAAACAATTCCTGCAAAAGAGATTACCTTACGTCAATTAAGACACAGATTTAATCTAGAACGAACCGATGATGAACAGTTTTTCCGAGAATGGCAAGACGATTTACCAGAACTGACGGATTTTGAGAAGCAATTGCTAGGGCAAGTGAAAGAAGAGTATCTGTACTTAA
>NZ_JAAHHU010000745.1:0-2313 GCF_010672095.1 Moorena sp. SIO3I6
AACGATTTGGCAGCTAGCTATTTCACCAGAGACTGGTGATTGTTACCTGGAAGGAACTGATGAAACAATTGCGGATTTATTAACACCCAAGTGGGATATACTGCCTTGTTCCCGTTGTGATATGCCTTTACCCATTAAAACCGCTGGGATACCACCAACCTGTTGTCCCTGTTTTGATCTACCCACATGGCCCAATACAGAATTGCCAGCACCACGAGATCCAGTGTGTAGTCAAACCGAACTAAGAGGGATTTGCGATCGCTTAAACAAAATTACTGATAATAAAATTACTTAAGAGAGTAGAAAAAAAATAAAATACCAGTTTTTAGCTTGTAGAGTCGCCCAAAAAAAAATTGGTTATTTTGATAATTATTATATATAATACTCTCGTTTAATTGAAAGTGAAAGATTTCAGTAAAGACGATTAGTTTAATTGCCGCATATGGGGGAGTTTATCTGCCCCATATGCTAGTGCTCTAGAAAGTCAAGGAGATCACAGAGTTTTGAGATATTCAATCAAGGCTTTCTTATCCTGTTCAGGTAAATCAGTGCCATAGAGATGTCCTTGGTTACCATTAGCTATAACGCTAGTATCGTATCTAAAACCCTCCTTCTCAGCGTTTGCTCCCTCCGAGACAAAGCCAACTTTTTTGGGATCATAGACATCGTAGCCCCGGTAAAATACCTTCGTCCGGTTCTCAGGAGTTTCTAGTAAGTTGGTTAGATTAGGCACCGAACCATTATGGAGATAAGGAGCTCTTAGCCAAAGTCCATCAAGGGCTACTGCCACATAACCATTAGTCTTACGCAAGTAGTCAAAGTCCCATTCATAGCCTTCAGCGTATTCATTATAAGAGTCAGCTGCTTCCTGAGTCCACATATCTAAGCGGTTGCGGTCAGTACCAATCTCATCAATAGGAATAACAGTTCCTATCCGTTCTCCACCAAAAGCATGGCAGGATGCACAGGTATTACCAAAAATCTCACTACCTTTTGCTGCCAATGTCTGATTAACCTCAAAAGGATATGGGGGAGGAGGTAATTCAGTAATATAATCTTCTACCCGCTTTAAACCTTCGATATTAATCGACTTCCTAGTAGCACCATCACCGATTGCTCCAGTCTGGATGGTTTCCGTCAGTGAGGTTTCTAAGCCATCCCAATGATAGGCAAATCCTTCATGCATCTTTTGATTCCAAAGGGGCATCATGTCGGAGTTGTCAACAGAATCATCTAGAGGTTGCTCTAAGTATCGAAACTTGCCAGGGTTAAATGGAGAGATTCGACCAGGTCCCCAGTCAGGACGGGAATCCATCCAAGCATATCCTTCCAGAAGTTTCGTAATTGTTTTCCTGGTCTGAGGAATAATGACATAGCGATAAAGTAGTTTATCAAACCAAGAAAGTTCATAATTGTATCCGATTTCTCCAAGAATATAGTCCGCTGTAAATCGTGGATCATTGGCACAAGCTTGCAGAAATCGGAGGTAGCCTTGAGAATCAAACTTACTTGAAGGTCCTCCTAAAATAATGGTAGGTTTATCTTTAGGATTTTCGCGAAATGTAGCCGTATGACAGGAAGCACAAGTTATGCCCTGACGGGGAAAACCAATAGTTTTTTTAGAAAAGCCAATGGGCAATTCTTTCCCCTCTTCCCAGGTAATTCCCAAAGACGTATAACCCCCCGGTCCTGGGAGTTTGTCAGGAAATATCCTGGGAAGCACCAGCCAAATTAAATACGGTACACCTTCAGCCTTTTCTGTGCCAATGGAACCATACTTGAAGTGTTCTTCTGGCGACTCATAATCGTAATAGGTGGGAGGATTGGGGTCTTCTCGAAATAGGTTGTACCATCCCACATAGGCTACAACTCCAGCCAGCAAAAAAATACTAATAACAATGATTGTTATTAATTTACCTAATTTCGTTTTCACCATTTCCATAACGTTATTTTTCTCCCTACTGCTAGATAGTGGTGAGTGCAGTGCTAGGTGATAAGTATTACTATTCCCGAAAAGTTAGGAGAATCCCTTGACTATTTTTGAAATAAGGGGTTGTTCAGTTTGCAGGGCAAGGAATAAGAGAATTCCTTGGATAACTGCGAAGAAAAGGTCAACCAAAGCGATACTCATAAATCCCAGATCTTGACCAAATAACAAGACAGCCGTTATAAAAAACGTAGCTCCACCACCTCGTGTGACAAATATCGACATCCAAGCTGTTGCTTTATAGCGATGCAGCGCGGTCTTGGGAAGGCAGCGCGGTCTTGGGGGTCTCCCCCATGAGCGACTGCCGTGGTTTCCCCCATGAGCGA
>NZ_JAAHHU010000746.1:0-2310 GCF_010672095.1 Moorena sp. SIO3I6
AAAAGGCTTGAAAGCCTTGTCGGGTATGCCTTCTGCCTTCATGCAGCCAGCCCTATTTATTTCCTATTCATAATTCCTAAAATTTGTCAAGTTTTTTGTAAAGAAATATGTTTATAAAGCATAGCTTATCAAGGGGGACTTTGACCTCATAAATCCTAGAAACGCTACAACCCAAAAGCTGATGATAACAACACCAGAAAATTATCAGCTTTGTTTTAATACTATTACCTCTTACTTTTTGCCATACTCTCCACACTTTCCACATTCTACTATTGGCCATATTTCGTAATAAAAAAAAAATCCCAAACCCCTTGACATTTTAATTAATTTATTTATATATTAATAATATAACCACTTAAGAGGAAAGATTCTGATGACTGAAAACATTCCCCCCACCCCAGACAACCAAGGTCGCAAACCTAAGAAATCCAAGCTCTTGTTGATCGGAACTCCTAAACAGGTTCGCGATACAATTAATGCCCTGTATTCCCTTAAGTATGCATACCCCTATGAGTGGAGCACTCCCGAGCCCACCGAAAAGCCTGGTGAGGTGATGACCACTTTGGTGCGATATTTTTACTTAGACTAGGATAGGAATTTGCCAGGGCTTTGACGCCCTGGCCACCATCAAGATTGAAAGTTGTTTTCTGAAGCGGGATGAAGTAGTATGGAATAGCATAAATCGGAGGTTAGAATGTGGTTGCTTTCGAGCAATTGCTGACTAACTCTGGTGGAATGTTTTTAGTCATCAGAATTTATTTCATTGAGTTGACCTATTGTGTACTCGTTTTTGTGTACACAATAGAATTCGGTCAAGACTTGGGGTTAACCAGAACTTGACCGAATTTTTTTTATTGTTATTTATCGCAAAGGGAGTAGGGAGTAGGGAGTAGCGATGCAGCGCGGTCTTGGGGGTTTCCCCCACTCGCTATTGCATCAAGACGGGAGTAGGGAAGAAAATTTAGATTTTTGTAGAAAGCGCTATAGTTATAGAAATTATTAATTCGGTGAACTACTGACTAGGAGCAGAGAGTAGGGAGTAGGGAGTAGGAAATGGACGAACAAAGATTACAAGCATACGTCAACCTGATCAACCAACTGCTAACTTGTTCCAGCGGTGAAGAAGTCCAAATTATTGAGAGCAACCGCGAGTTAGTGGATGCAGAGTTATTGCAGGTAATGGCACAAGTAGCAGAACAACTAGCAGCAAATGGTAAGCAAGATAGCGCTGACTTTTTACTCAGTCTCAGGAGTCAGCTTTTAAAAATCCTGGGAATCTCAGAAAATCCTACCTCAGCTAATGCTTTATCCGAAGACTATTTGCAATTCTTAGAGGAAGTATTGGAAGCAACTCACAACAGCAATGGCGACCCCAAAGTCGTCTACCCACTCTTGGAAGCCAACCTAGACAAACTTGATGATAACTTTATCGATATCTTGCAAAGGTGGACAACTGCTAAATTCTCAGAAGTGGAACCAAAAACAGCACAAGACATTGCTAATAATATCTGGTATTTCAGCGACCTCATCCAGCAGTTTCCCCTGGGGAATAAAGCTAATAATATAGAAATCGCCATTGCTGGTTACGAACAGGTACTAAACGTCTTTACTCGTGAGAGTAACCGGGAAAGTTGGGCAGGGACTCAAAACAACCTGGGCAATGCCTACATTAACAGAATCCGTGACAACAGGGCATTGAATCTCGAAAAAGCGATTAAAGCATACGAAGTAGCATTGGAAGTTCGCACCGAAGAAGACTGCCCCATCCACTGGGCAATGACTCAAAACAACCTGGGTATAGCCTACTGTCAAAGAATTCACCACGACAGGTCTGAGAATGTCGAAAAAGCTATTAAAGCATTCCGAAGAGCTTTGTCAGTTTACACCAAAGAAAACTTCCCCATCCACTGGGCAATGACTCAAAACAACCGGGGTACTGCCTACCTTTACATAATCCATGGCGACAGGGCTGACAATCTAGAAAAAGCGATTAAAGCATTTCAACTAGCATTGAAAGTTCGTACCCAAAAAGACTTCCCCATCCACTGGGCAACGACTCAAAACAACCTGGGCATTGCCTACCGTGACCGAATCCGTGGCCACAGGGCATTGAATCTCGAAAGAGCTATTAAAGCATTCCGACTAGCATTAAAAGTTCGCACCAAATCAGACTTCCCCCAAGATTGATACGGCTGGCGAAATTAATATTTGTTTACAAAAGGATGAGCAGATGTGGAAAAGATCCTTTGTTCGTAGTTGGTTTGGGAGTTACAGTTGAAACAATTGTATCAGTTATCAAACTGAGGAGTT
>NZ_JAAHHU010000747.1:0-2307 GCF_010672095.1 Moorena sp. SIO3I6
TCTGGATATACAGCGCCAAGCAGGAGCAAAATCGGTAGTTAGTGTTTCCGATCAATTTTTAGGTCGTGTCATTTTTCCCGGTGGTCGAGAAGAAGTACTCGAAATTATGAACGGGTTGCGGGAAATGGATTTAACCGTTCTTTGGCCCAATGGTTTGGAGCTCAGGAAAATGACTCTCGGACGGGGAAACAGAGGAAAAAAGGAAGACCTAACCCCTGATGAAGAAGTGATTAACGCTCTCTATCATTGGAATGGAACAACAGGAACCCTTGCCGCTTATATTCCTGCCGAACGACCCATTTTTGGCAGGGAATCCTATGCCAAGTTGGTTCCCTGGCAACAACATAAACGAATTTTACGAACCATTGTCCAAGCTGGCATTCCCATGATTAGCTATGGTGTCATTATCGGTCTTCCCGATGATGATGATTATAGTTTGCGTCAACTCGAAGAAGCGTTGTGGGAAGTGTATAATGAAGCGAAAGCAATTAACCCATCGATCATTTTTCAAACCACTCCTTTCGTAATTTCTCCCATCTTAGGAACCCCACAAGGTGAAGCAATTCGGAAATCAGGTCTGCTGAGGTTTGATGATCCCGCTATTTTTGCAGGATTCTGGACAGCAAGTATTGACACTAAACACCTGAGCTACGAGCAAGTGTCTGATTGGCAATTCCGCCTGGCTCAAGTTGGTGACTCGAAAAACCTACAATCACCTCAACGGTTCAGAAAGTTACCGACAGAAACTATGAATGAAGAAAAAGTGGCGGTGACAGTATAGCGACCTGGCAAAAGGCTTCCTCTATCTGGAAGCCTTTTCCAAGAAGTGTGATCACACAAGTCTGATCACACTTGGTTTTAGTGTTGGTACTTATAGCAATTTAAAAAAACTACCAAACAACTGTAATAGTATGCAACAAACCAGTTATGAGCCAGTCCTTTAACTTAGAGCGAGTTACCTTCTATGGACGCTCTTTGGCAGAGTATAGCAAAATGTTCCTCTTGGACTTCTCAGACTGGGTTGGTAAATCAATCCTAGATTGTCCTGGTGGTCCAGCTTCTTTTGGTCGAGAAGCAAGAGCATTAGGGATTGAGGTTTGCGCTGTGGATCCTCAGTATGTTAACGATCCTGATAGGCTCTTAGAAATTGCTAGCCGGGATATTGATTACGTAGTTGCCAAAATTTCCCAAACTAGCCAGCAGAGAAAGTGGGATTATTACCAGAGCCTTGAAGACCTCAGAAACAGGCAAGTCGAGATTTTAGATTCCTTTATTGAAGACTATCGAAACTATTGGCAATCCCAAGAGAAATATATCACTGCCTCCCTTCCCCATCTGCCTTTTGAAGATAATACTTTTGATCTGGCAACGAGTGGGCATTTACTATTTAGTTTCCAAGCTCACTTCCCCAAAACCTTTACCATTGATTCACTGCTAGAACTAGCTCGTGTTGCTCGTGACGTTCGAGTGTTTCCCTTACGGGCTAACGAGCAAGACAGAAGTAAGCCTTTTGCTTATTTTGAGGAGATTATTTCCTCCTTACAGCAACAAGGCTTAACAGTGGAAGTGAAAACCTCAGAGTTTGAGTTTCAAGTAGGGGCGAATCAAGTTATGATAATCAGAAGAATTTAAGATGGGATTGGATATATAACAATGAAGCAGACGTTTACAGAGGCAGAGGTAGAAGTTTATTATGATACAGTAGAAAGTCAATATCAAATTCCCTGGAATCCTGATGGTAGTAAACACTGGGGATATTTTGAAGACTTAAATGCTCCTAACAATGAACAGGTATTGATGGCAGCATGCGATCGCTTAAATCAATATATGCTTAGTCAAAGTAATATTGATGCAAAGGTCGGCTCGTCGAGGATGAGGATTTTGGCGCCCCGGTACAGGACCTTGATGATCTCGACCCGCTGTCGCTCACCGACACCGAGTTCGGAGACCCGCTCGTCGAGATCGAGCACGGTGCCGATCGAGGTCATGATCTCGGTGATCTCGCGCCGAGCCCCCCGAAAATCGATTCGGCCCCCGCCGCGAGTCGGCTCGCTGCCGAGGATGATGTTCTCGAGCACGGTGAAGTTGTCGGCCAGCATGAAGTGCTGGTGCACCATGCCGATGCCGGCGTCGATGGCCTCGCCTGGTGAGCGGAAGGTCACCGCTGACCCATTGACCGAGACGGTGCCCTCTTCGGGCTGGTGCATGCCGTACAGCACCTTCATCAGGGTCGACTTGCCGGCCCCGTTCTCGCCGACGACCGAGTGTATGGTGCCGCGCCGCACCGTCATGTTGACGTCGTAGTTG
>NZ_JAAHHU010000748.1:0-2307 GCF_010672095.1 Moorena sp. SIO3I6
CGGCAACTAAAAAATATTGGAACGCCTGATGCCTGTGAGCAAGTTGAGCGTATTATTGGAGAATTTACTGAACTACCTTCGCTTAAGACAAGCCTGATATCTGCAAAAGAGAGCATGCGTCGTAAAACCTGGCAGCAACTTCAGCCAGAAGAGGTTATTGATGAGATATTAGATCATGATCCCAGAGTTAATCAAACTGTGCCAGTAAATCAAGCTACATATATAGAAAATTATAATTATAATGAAGGTGACCTTAGCATAAAAAACAATATCAAGATGGTTGACGAAAATAATACTATCAACACAAATGGCGGCGATGTTATCAACAATACAGGTATTGTTGATAACCGTAAAATTGGTAATAACAACAACATTATCGCAAACGGAGAAGGCAACAAGATCAACGTCAATGACTCTAAAAGCAATCCTAACAGCGGAGATATATGGGCGAAAGGGAGTGTGATTATAGGTTTTTTAGCTTTGGTTGTGGGAGTGCTCGGATTATTCTTTAATGGGATATCGAACGAGCCAATAAAAAGATTTTTCGGAATAGATCAGCAGCCGTCACTGTCACCAACGCCAACTGTTCCATCTCCTTCTTCAACTCCAGATAGTGAATAGGGATAATATATAGGAACAGGGAGCAGGGAGTAGGGAGCAGGGAGCAGTGAAGTCATAACAGGTAAGAGGGTAAAAATAATTTGTACCTGATTAGACTATAAACCGCTATAGTCTGATAGAAAAAGCTTTTTGATTTTTGAAGGCTATACTTTCATAATTAATAATATTTAATTATAGCATTTATTGAATTTATAAACGGTTATCAACCTCAAAGTCCCCCTTTTTAAGGGGGATTTAGGGGGATCCCTTTGTACCTCATGGGATAGAAAATAGCTATATAGCGTTTTTAATAGCTATGAGGTACAGAGATTTTTTCCTTATTACCTACTCCCGACTCCCGACTCCCTAGTCCCTACTCCCTGCTCCCTACTCCCTTTACCATAGTTTACAAAACTTTACAAACCTCTTCACCAAAATATCCGGGTTCACAAAATAAATTCAGCAAAGCTTACTAGACTCAAGTGCTGTCTATAGCGTTTCTCGATCAGATGTAAACCTAGGAGGTCTTTTTTTATTGTCGAATAAAACTCCCGATCTCTTTCCCCTCTTACCTCCTCCCTTTATTAAGGGCTAGCGGGGATTCCTCTTGCATGCATGCCTTTTAAAGCAAGAACTGTGTTTACAACCCAGATACAAACGCTATATGCCTGACCCCTCTACTCTCCTACTACTAGCCTACAGCCACTGCAAAAATGCCACTGCTAGTCTTGACTACAGTAAAAGCATTATCTGCACGCCCACTCAGAAGCCCAAGCAATCCCCTCGGCTGGGGAAACCCTCCAAGAGCATCACTGCTCCAGAAGCGATCGCATTGGCTCAAGACTCTCGATTCAGTAATCTCAAAACACTCCAGGGAGAGTCTTCACAAGAGATAAAGTTGCCCCCAACACTGCGTTTGGGTAGCCAAGGGGAAGTTGTGACTAGACTACAAACTCTACTGCAACAGTTGGGATACTACCAACAGCCAGTGGATGGTGTATACGGTTCCAATACCTTTGCTGCTGTCTCTACATTCCAGCAAGCACTAGGGTTGAATGCGGATGGTATTGTTGGACCAATAACCTGGATAACGCTACAACAATTGCACTCAGAATCCTTATCTGCTAACCAAGAGAGTATCGGGGAAAGCCAGGATACTATCATTAATAATTTTATTTCAACACCAGAGTCTCCCTTAGCAAATCAATCTGTTCGTTCAACCCCCTTGAACTACCTCAGCAATAAACCACTATACCTATGGTTATTTGGCTGGGCAGTGGTATCTCTTAGTGGATGGGGAGTAATTGCGCTACAGATAAACTATAAACGGCTCCCAATTCGGCTGAGGATAGGAAAATCCTCTACAAAAACAGGGCAACCTGAGAATATTATTTTGCCCATAGAAGATAGCGAATCAAGCATCTATTCAGATGATTTGCTAACTATCATCAGTGAGAGCGAGATAGAGCAATCCTCAAGCCCTGAAACGGTCTCTGAAACGGTTGCCATAGATGAAACTGTAGACCAAAACAATCAAGACTTAAGCTTAGGGAAGTATGGTCTACTTCTGTTCACCAGCCCAGTGGCAACAAGCCCTAATAGTTTACCGATACAATTTGAAGAGAGTAAAGAAAATACAGCTAAGCTAAACTTGGCTAAATCCTCTACTTTGTTCTTGCCCTTAGATCAGATTAAATTTAAACAATC
>NZ_JAAHHU010000749.1:0-2300 GCF_010672095.1 Moorena sp. SIO3I6
GAGTATAGGTATCGGTTGCAGTTTTTGTTTTCAGTGTTGACAGGTTTCTTCTGTTTCATATTGCTAAGCATGCCTCCGAAATTTCTATCTCTACATAAATCAAATTTTGGAGATATTGTATGTCTGTCTACGTTGGTAACCTTGCACGTGAGGTGACAGAAGAGGATCTGAAATCTGTGTTTGAAGAATATGGCCAAATCAAGCGAATTCACATGCCCACCGATCGCGAAACAGGTCGCTTAAGGGGCTTTGCTTTTGTGGAAATGAACACAGAGGAGGAAGAAGCAAAGGCCATTGAAGAGCTTGATCGAGCTGAATGGATGGGGCGCGAGCTCAAAGTCAATAAAGCCAAGCCTCGGGAAAAAAGAAACTCATTTGGGGGCAATCGCGGCAGAGGTGATAACTTCGGTGCTCGTCGCTACTAAGCTCGCTTTGATCTAAATCAAAACCCAATTCTCTGGTCTGAGGACAGGGCAGGGGTTTTACCCCTGTCAAGTTCTACGCTGCGCGTCAGAATTTAGGGAGTAATCCTGGTAGGGTAAAGCAAACCCGAACTATAGTTGAAAGATACTAGTGTGCTTAGGATTGCTGTCTATAAGTGGATTGAAGGCATCTTAAACTCTTTGATTCAGACAAGTATGGACTTTTAAGACCTAGAGTAGGAAAACCCACATAGGTAGTGTTCAGATCGAGAATCACACTAGTTGTAGTGTGTGAGTTAACCAAAAATATCATTAATTCGGTATTGCTGAATCAAGGAATGAATATGAGTGGGGTCGGCATCCTGGCTGCCCGAAAATATTGAGAAGGGGCAAGATGCCCATTCCACAAAACTCTTCAAATCATTCCATTATTAAGCAAAGCCATTAATTCCACGGCTCATAGCTAAAGTCAGTTTTAAGCGATATATTGTAGCAAACTCTGCAGGCTGAAGCGTGGAAATAAACCATCACAGTTCCCTTGACAAGGAGTAAGGAAAAAATAAGGATTTGAGAGCTTGCTTTTGGCAGGCTAAATTCGGATTTCCTTGCCATAGACGAGTGCAGGCTATCCAGGTGCAATATTATGATTTTTAACGGACTTGAGATATGAGCCATTCGTTTTAAAAACTGGCCGGATGCCAACACCTTCCGTCAGTTGTAGGAGTTTTGTCAGTCAATCAGAGGTTTGCCCTGTCCTGTTCTTATGGGATGAATGATGACTTGTTATTCGACCACGGAAGCGATCAAAACAGGAGGACATTGAATGACCCAAGTGGTGGTTGGTGAAAATGAGCACTTAGAATCAGCCCTACGTCGATTTAAGCGAAAAGTCTCCCAAGCTGGCATCTTTGCTGATATGAAAAAGAATCGTCATTTTGAGACATTTGCACAAAAACGCAAACGTAAAGAAATTGCGAGACATCGGGAACGTCGAAGACTCCGAAACCGTAGAAGACGGTTCTAGCAGGGTAGATTCCTATATTAATTTTTTAGATCCACTCCGGTAGCATCGTTATTGTAAGGCGTGGGTAATAGGTAAGAGGTAATGGGTAATTGGCAATTGCGATTACTCCTGTACCATTACCGATTACCCCTTGCCTATTTCTGTTACCGATTACCCAAAACAACCTTCGATTATGAACACTACAAATGACAAACAACAAAAGCTTCAGGGGTGACATGCAAGCTAAAATCATTACTGGGTATTGCGTTCAGCCGATCTGTAACAAAAAGATACATGCTGTTTTGGCCTGACCTTGGACTTCGTTATAAGGGTTTGAGCTTGCCATTACATCATTCGTAGGGTCAATTTGCCAGTTTATCTTTCCTAAGACAACTGGAATCAAAGCCTTATCTAGTAAGCTTTTCAGGGCTCATGTCACCCCCTCAGGACAAAAGTGGACTTGATGTAACCTGATTTTTTGCTCAAGTTGTTAATGGCTGAGGATTCTTAGTCAGTAAATTTCGCAACCAGCGTCGAGTATTGGGAGAGAGTAGCCACATACCGAAGTACAAACCTATATCCATAGGTAGGGGTTTGCCACAGCGAATGGCTTCCCACAGAAGGGGAAAAATGCCTTCCACTCACAAGCATTGGCAGCTATTGAACTTACCTCTGTCAAGATAAAGGATGCGTAAGCACGGGGTCTGACTAAGTCTTGTACTTTTTGAATCCAGTTTAATGAATTCCGCCATTTAGTAGTTCTACTAAGACTAGAACGGTTGTCTCCTAAATACCACACTGACAATGGTTCAGTCACAAACTCAATTCCTACCTCTTCCAAAGTAGTGGCCCGTAACAGCCAGTCCCAATCTTCG
>NZ_JAAHHU010000075.1:0-32175 GCF_010672095.1 Moorena sp. SIO3I6
AAAAAGCGCGTTGCTACTTCAAATGCTTCCCGGGAAGTAATCACGGAGTCGAAACCACCGTGGGATTTGTGGATAAAGGTACGGGGTGCCCCAGGAATTTGGGCAGAGAATTGCTTAACTAAGCCATCACTACGGTTATAGTTAGAACCAAACTCATATCTCGGGGAGAAAACGCGGTTGAGAAAGGAGGCTTGTCGCAAATTGTAAGACTTATAGTTGGTACCAACAATAGTTAAAAGTCGTTCTAATGGAAAGTGTTTCTCAAAATTTTGGAACGAATAGGGGTTGTTGAGCTTACTTTGATTTTTGAGATTAAAGCGCTCTAATTCTTCTTGAGCTCCTAGCTCTCCCCCAAACCCCAGCCAATCTTCTAAGATTTGGAAGGTAATGCCTTGGTGAGGAGTTCCCAAAGTTATAATTTTATTGATGTAGTCTTCAGCCTCAAGACCAAGGCTGGGATAGATGACTTGAACTGCTTCGCGAGCGATTAACCCACCCATAGAATGGGCAATGATGTTAACCTTAGGTTTAACACCTGCTTGATTCGCCGTTAGTTCACGAATTAAGTAGATTAGACGCACCAAGGCATTACCATAGGTTTCAAATTTACGCTCTTTCAGGTCATAGTAGCGAAATACCCAAATGGAGCGCCAGGGATCTTTGGTAGACTCCAAAAAGGATTCTGCCCTCTCTGGGTTTATGACCACTTTATCCCCGGAAAAATATCTTTTTTCTTCTGTTTTGTCTGGATAGTTTAGAGTATAGGTTTCTTCTTTGAGGCGCTTAAATTTATCGAAAATACCATTATCCTTTAACCACTCCAGTGATGATGGCAGGGGTTTGCCATCCTGGAGCATTTGCTGCAAAGACTTTAGTTTCCGAGGCAGGGTTGCTTCATCTTCAATCTCCCGACTACCAAAAGTCACGACGTTAGTAGCATCATGGTATTGCCAGTCTGACTTGAGGAAACTCAGGATTAATCCTTCATAAATCTCGTTTGTTCCCTTTTTGTGTTCATAGACAGTGCCTTGGTTAAACCCCTGATAGGTTAAGCGCTGTTCCTCTTGAATATTGAGACCACCAAACCCACGAATTAGGATAATTGGTAAAGGAGTACGGGTAGGTACAGACATTGTCATCTCCTATCACATCTGAAATGTTAATTCATCGATCTTAGCTGCTGATTCATCTCTAGACCATCAGTTTTGTTTGTCAATTATAAATTTTTAATTTAAAATTACCTGACCAACTATCCGGCAATTGAGGAGCTTCAATTGCAATATTCATGCCCATGTTTGGAGGGGTTCGTGAAATGGCCCTCAACTAAAGTCAGTCAACCAGCCCAAAACCACTCACGCTTTGCATCAAGAAACTGAATAATATCCAATTTAAATGCGCAACAGCTTATGACAAGGCCGTAGATGATAGAATTAAATAAATTAGATAAGGGATGAAAAACATCCAAAATGGCAAAAGACGTTTTCCATCAACAGGTTAAAAATGCTTTGATCAAAGACGGATGGAATATCACTCACGATCCTCTCACGATTCGGATTGGCGAGGCAGTCAAATTACAAATTGATTTAGCGGCAGAAATCGCAATCGCAGCTGAACGAGATGCCGAAAAAATTGCTGTAGAAATTAAAAGCTTTATTGGCGACTCAGATATCAGCACATTTCATACGGCGTTAGGGCAATATCTTAACTATTGTCAGGCTCTTGAAGAACTTGAACCAGAGCGAATTGTTTATTTAGCTATTCCTTATGAAACTTATCAAGATTTTTTTCAGCTTTCTTTCATCCAACGCGCTCTGAGACGTTACCAAGTCAAGTTGATGATTTACGATCCGAAATTGGAGGAGATTAGGCAATGGATAAAATAGAGCAATATCGGCAATTTGTCAAGCAGATTTTAACTGAACACTCCCAAATAGCAACCCCTACTGATAGGGATACGGTCAAAGCCGAGCTAATATTTGATAGGGAACACGACCATTATCAATTGGCTTATGTGGGTTGGCAAGGAGATAAGCGGATATTTGGTCCTGTGATGCACTTTGATATTATTGATGGCAAAATTTGGATTCAATATAACGGGACTGAAGACTCGGTTGCTGAGAGGTTGGTGGAAATGGGTGTACCCACTTCTGATATCGTTTTAGGTTTTCATTCCGCTTTTAAGCGCCAATTTACCCATTATGCAGTTGGTTAAAACTATGATACCCTATTTAGAGGTTTGCGACTTTATTAGGCTCTCCCGGATCTGTGGTTGAAAACGTATCAAAAGGCACAAAATAGACAATCAACGTGGCTGGAACTGGCGGAATTACGTGATATAAGCTTGCCTTATCACCCCAAAGCCGGGAGAGCCTTAACCATTAACGATTCATGCTCCCCCAATCTGAATATTGCGCACCCGCACCGGCACACAAGCATGGGTCATTTGAGCAATTTGTATCGGTTCCCCTTTACCACACATATGGGTACCAAACTGCTCCTGTTCCGAAGCCACTCCAATGGCATCAACACTATTCCAGAAATCAGTACTCATAGAATGATAGGTAACATCCTTCAGCATGCCCACTACTTTACCTTTCTCCACCTTCCAGAAAGCATCTCCACCAAACTGAAAATTACGTCGCTGCTGGTCAATGGAGAAACTACCTCTACCATCAATTAAAATCCCTTCCTCAGTCTCAGCAATCATTTCTGATAGTGTGGCAGAGTGACTTCCTCCCTCTGCTCCCGGTTCTAACCCTAAATTAGGAATCCGCACCATCGGAACACTTGACCAACTATCGGCGTAAGCGCAACCGTTACTACTGGCATTACCTAGTCGATAAGCGGTTTCCCGGTCAGTGAGGTAGTCTACTAAAATGCCATCCTTGACAACATACCAATCTTGTGCTGGTACCCCCTCATCGTCATAGCCTAAAGTACTACGTCCCCCCGATTGAGTGCGATCGCATTTAAAATTCACCCAAGGAGCAGCATATTGCAGCTTGCCCAATTTATCAGTAGTCGCAAAGCTAGTACCAGCAAAATTCGACTCATAGCCGTACACCCGATCCAGTTCCGTAGGGTGTCCCACCGATTCATGAATCGTTAGGTGGAGATGACTAGGCTTCAGAATCAGAGTGCTGCGAATACCAGAAGGTCCCTTGGGAGCATGAACCTTCTCTATCGCTTCTTCTGCTACCCGTTCTACCTGATTCAAAAGGTCTGGGGGTTGAATATGCTCGTAACCGATATTTAAAGGTGGACGTTCATAGCTACGGTTTTGAGCATCCCCATTAGCAACTGCTGTACAACCCAGACCTGGATAGCTACGGTATATAGTCTGTTCAATTAGGGAATCAACAGTAGACGCAAAAATCTTGTCTTCACGAGTAAAACGCAGGAAAGAGTAAGCCTTCTTAATTCCGCGATCGCTATAGCTAAGCAATTGATCATTGATACGCAATAGTAAATCGGCTTTCTCAGTAATCGGTATAGTAAACGGGTCAATTTCGATTGGAGTAATATAGGTATCGCGATAGGCTTCTACTGGGGCTAATCTTACCTGTGTTTGCTGAGAAAGGCGGCTACCTTTAGCAATCTCTACAGCTAAAGCCACCATTCGTTCCACTTCCTCTGGAGTTTTATAGGGACTAGCCGCAAAGCCCCAAGCACCCTTTAGTAACACTCTTACCCCAAAGCCAGAACTAACATTATCACAGAGTTGGCTAAGGGAGCGATCGCGTGCGGTTAAGTTCTGATTACGGTAGGTACAAATACGGATATCCCCATACTCACACCCAGCTTTACGAATTAAATCAATCCCTAGTGTCGCCAAGTCTCTCGCCAAGTCAGTAGTCGTAATTGGTGCTAAGGCTTTTATCATATGTAAAGTATGTAAATAATTTTTAAGAACAATGCCTAATATGGATTAAAGTTGCTATAATCGCACTGGCTAGATTATGATTAACCTAGCCCTCTCCTCATTTTAATAAACGTCAGTAAAATCAAGGTCCCTGGTTGTAAGCATTCAGCCTAATGCTAAAAGCAATAAGAACCAATCATAAATCAGCATCTTTCTGGTTGTCCACAATCAATCATCTACTCGCACCCCTAGGTCAAATCCCTAAGTTTTCCTTGATTATTGATATCAAAACTATAGCGCTTTTCAATTAGTAGAAAAGTTTGCGTAGGGTGCGTTAGGGGGGGCCGAGGATTTTATCGGTAGCCACGGTTGCGACAGTCTGCCCCGTAACGCACCACCGAGTAAAACAGCTTTAATAAGATGCACCTTATTAAAATACATTTGCTCTGGTTTTAGTTGATATCAAAATATTTATTCAAAACTATCGGCTAATCTGAAATAGCTTCAGTAATTATACATCTAGTGAGCTGATCGACTAATTGTCCCCATCTCCCTATTTCCCTAGCTCCTCATCATTCTCAAACGACAATGAAAAAGCCCTGCTCCAAGGCAGGGGACATCAGGTTTATTTTTATCAATTGGAAGCCCCCGGTATAGCGCTACGCTTAGCGTGAGAAGTTAGAAGTCAGAAGTCAAAAGTAAGCTATTACTTACGTTTCGGAGTTTAGGAATGTCAAACATCTGAATGCGTAGTGCTATAGTATTAAATTTACCGGGGAAGCATGTCAGTGATCTTCAAATTCGGGATAAATATCGTTTTCAAAAATTTCCTTAATCCAGTCAGGTAAGAAATACTCAGGCTTGTTGATATCCATATCCTGGCGGAGATCCACTTTATACTTGGCATCCCGTGGGGCGATGGAAGGAACCCAAGCTGAATGGAGAGACAAAGCAAATTTAACGTCCTCGTGACCCAATTTGGTAATTGGTCCTGCCGCAAGATTTCCTGCTTGCCAAATCCAAAATTCAGACCCACTAGGAGTAGTTACTGTCGCCACGATATACCCTTCAAGTTCGTCAGTTTGCCCTTGCTTAGGAACATAAATAGGGGTATTAACTACATACCCTCGTTCAATAGTCCATGAATCTTTAACTTCCATATCCACTGGAGACCATCGCAAAATACCTGATGGTTTCCAATTAGGTAAATCGTTTACTGGTACTTTACGGAAAGGATGATTAGCGTATAACTCAACCAATCTGCGAGGGGTAATTTCACTAATATACCCAGCGTAGTTTACCCAAATATTCTGAAACTGTGGGGGAGACGTACCTTGAATTCCTTGATATGTAGGGAGTGCAACTCCCCAAAAATCCTCGAATAAGCAAGGTTGTTCACTCTTTAGTTCGCCTGTCTTCGCGTTAACAACACATTTACCAAAACCCTGCTGATCATATACACCAGGAGGATAGCCATAAAAAGCAGATGGAACAAACTCAAATAAGGTTGGCCATCTTTTATCCGATTTCTGTAGCCACTCGCTAACATCATGACCAGAAGCTAACACCAGATGCAAGGTCAACTTTTCTCCATCATTATCTTCATAATCAGCATAAAAATGAACACATTCGCGAGGGATTGTGATGTGTTTAGCAATAGCTTTCTCGCCCTGAAGTTCTGCTCGCGGCACTAACCATACTTGATTGTAAGCTGATTGAGCTTTAGCTTTTACTTCAGGAAGTAACATTCTTAAATATTCTATGAGAAAAGCCGTGTCAATAATTACCACGTAGTTTTTGGTAATCGCTATCTGGTGCGTAGACTGCTTAATTTCAACTGGCTTATTGGTGCGCTCATCAATTATTTGGGTTGTCTGGAACTTACCTTGACCATTCCAAATATGTATATAAGTATCTGGATCAATTGCTCCCATACTGATTGGATTCTCAAACAGGCAATTAATAATAAATATTTCTCCCGTATTCTGATCGTAAGCGGTATGGGCTGCAGTCATATGCATAGGAAAAATCCAGGGTATTTTAATATCCCCAAGACTTGGTATGCCATTTATTTCTAAAGGAATCCATTCGGAGCGATCGCCTACAGGTGTAACTGGTTTTAGGGTGGTTAAGTCAAACTCGAAAGGACGACCTGAATCAATGGTGGCAAACATACGCCAAGAGTTATTCTCAGGATCTTGGAAAGCTTGAATCGCTGTATTACATTGGTTTTGTACGCCTAATCTGGGGCTTAGACGAGCCAAACCTCCCAGATTACGAAATCTAAATAATCTCCCAAACAGTAATTTTCGCAAATTTGTGAAGTATGTCCACCAGGGCTGTTCATTAATTTTTTGATCACAGATGACAGAAGGCGTGCGAAATTGTTCGCTTTTGAGATGGATTCTTCCGCTTTCAAAATCTAAACGATACAACTGTCCATAGCCATTAAACCAAGGAGTAGCTCCATTTTGAGGTGTTGGAACTAACCAAAAAGCGTGTCCCTCACAATCAGAAGGAATTTCTCCCTCAATTACATTCATCTCTAGGTCGATGGATGCTGTATTGTGTTCGCGGAGGTTATTGGGTAAGTCAGTTGAAGATGTTGCTTTCGGTTTTGCTGTCATGGTTACTTTTTTGGTCTATAACCAATACGCATATATCTTGCTATATTATACCATTCGAAGTAAATGTTAAGACATAGTTCTCTTCTGTGATCTGAAGTTTCCCGATCCGAAGTTCCCTTTAAACTAAAAAACTATGTCCTCAACTATAATTCCAGGGCAAACCCATCTAAATTCTAGAAGTCTTACTCAGAAGCGATGCAGCCCAGTTTTGGGGAGGCAGCCCGGTCTTGGAGGTTTCCACGGGGCTTTCAGGGATGCAGAGGTGCGACCCGTGGCGAATTTAATTCGACGACTGTAAGCGCACCTAAGCGGTATTGAGGGTTTTCCCTGCTCGCTATTGGATCGAGACAGCTTGCCCATAGCCTATAAGCTGATAACTGATAACTGATAGCTGATAACTGATAGCTGATAGCTGATAGCTGATAACTGATAGCTAAATAATTACAAACTTTTCCCTCTCTTATATTACTTTAAAAAAAATAGTTATAATAGATGACAATTAATTACTAAAAAATCAACTATGCTTACTAGCTCAATGTTAACAAAAATAATTACAGTCTTTACCGCAATGGTAATGACTGTACTTTTAGTAAAATCAGATTTATACAAGAGATTTAACCCTGAGCAATCTTACGCCACAGCAAATAACTACCAGAACAAAGAAAACAACAGTGTAACGAAGATTGAATTTGGCCAGACTAAAGATGGTCAAAACGTTTATCTCTATACTTTAACCAATACCAATGGTTTAGTAGCGAAGATAACCAACTATGGTGCGACTCTTACTGAATTACACTTGCCTGACAACAGCGGTGAGCTAGACGATGTAGTGCTGGGATTTGATAGTCTAGAAGATTATTTGGCGGCTAAGCGCTACCTATATTATGGTGCAATTGTTGGTCGCGTCGCTAATAGGATTAAAGATGCTCAGTTCACTCTCAATGGTCAAAAGTATGATCTAGCTGCTAATGCCCCTCCCCATCACATCCATGGTGGTAACAAGGGTTTTGACAAAGTGGTTTGGAATGCTGAACCAATTAACAGTAGCCAAGGACAGGCACTAAAACTAACTTATCTGAGTGCTGACTCAGAAGAAGGATATCCAGGTGATTTGACAGTTACAGCTATTTACACTCTGACTAACGATAATGAGTTAAAGCTGGAAATGACCGCTAGGACTAACAAACCTACTCCTGTCAACTTGGTGAATCATTCATATTGGAACTTGGCTGGTCATGCTTCTGGAAATATTCTAGGACAATATTTAACGATCAATGCCGATAGATATACGCCTAACAACGAACAGCGAATCCCTACAGGAGAGATTAAATCAGTTAAAGATACACCCTACGACTTTACTCAGCCTCAGTTGATTGGAGATGGCATTAATCAGCTTAGAAATACCCTAAAGCCAAACTATCCAGAAGGCTACGACCTCAATTATGTCTTGAATGGAGAATCAGAAAAAATCAAACTGGCAGCTACTGTATATGAACCAAAATCTGGTCGGGTGATGGAGCTTCACACTAATCAGCCAGGAATACAGTTTTTTTCGGGAAATCTTCCTAAGCTTAGAACTGTGGGTAAAGGAGATGTTGTTTATACAAATCATCAAGGTTTGTGCCTAGAGACACAACATTTTCCTGACTCAGTCAATCAGCCTAACTTTCCTTCGATTATCTTGAATCCAGGTGAAAATTACCGACACCTAATGGTTTATAAATTTTACACCAAACAAAATAATCTAGTAAAAATTATTGCTCCCAATACTCAAGTTGAAAAGGTAGCAGGAGGTTTTAAATTTACTGAAGGACCTGTTTGGCATCCCGACGGATTTCTGCTATTTAGTGATATTCCAGCTAATACTATTTATAAATGGCAACCAGAGCAAAAAACCGAGATTTTTCGTCAACCTTCTGGCAATGCTAATGGTAATACTTTAGACCGCTCAGGGCGTTTAGTTACTGCTGAACATAGTAATCGTCGTCTATCCCTAACACAGAAAGATGGAAAAATCGTAACTCTAGCTAGTCACTACCAAGGGAAGCGGCTGAATAGTCCCAATGATCTAGCAGTCAAATCAGATGGTAGCATCTATTTTACCGATCCTCCCTATGGCATCAAATCCGAACAAGAAGAATTAGGCTTTTATGGTGTTTATCGCCTAGCACCAGATGGCACACTAACCCTGCTAGTTGATGACTTTGTTCGCCCTAATGGTATTGTATTTTCCCCAGATGAAACTAAATTATATGTCAATGATTCACAAAGAGGTCATATTCGGGTTTTTGATGTCAAGCCAGACGGGATGTTAGAGAATGGAAAACTTTTTGCCGAACTGAAACCTCCTAGTCAGGAGGGGGCAGCAGATGGTATGAAGGTAGACATCCAAGGAAATATTTACAGCACTGGACCAGGAGGAGTTTGGATTTTCTCACCACAAGGGGATCTACTTGGCATTATTGAAACACCAGAAGCGCCTGCTAATTTAGCATGGGGCGACAGTGACTACCAAACCCTTTACATTACAGCAAGAAACAGTCTTTATCGTATCCGTCTTAAGATTAAAGGGATGCCCTAGAAAGTCATACCTATTCTCCTGCATTCATCAGAGACTTAGTAGGAGTATAGAATTCATAATTCAGATTAATAATAATTTGTAGGATGGGTAGAGCGATACCAAAACCTATCGCTCTCTGGCTCCTGTTCGGTTTTATCCTTCAACCTAACCTACAATAAGGTGAATTCCATAACCATCATTATTCCAAACTATTCTGGTCAATAGGGGATTTTGGTGAACGAACGAGTTTCCTAACTTTACCATCTTGTTTTGATGTCACATAGATTTCTCCTTCTTCGTCCACCCCGAATCGCACATCAGAGCGTTTTTTACCAATGATTTCGAGAAAAGAAGCTTCTTGCTCTCCGTCAAAGAGTCTGAGTTCTTTTATTTTTGCCTGTTTGCCATTGACAAGTTCATCTACAGGAACGTGGAAAAATCTTGCATCATGAGCGAAATCAGCAAAAATGTATTGACCGATTAATTCAGGAATTGCTTTGCCCCGATAAACATAACCACCAGCGATCGCAATTCCATAGAAGCCTTTTATGTCGGGGGGGATGTCATGGTCATATTGGGCAACGGGATAAGTATAGCCATAGGAGCGATCGTTTTTGGGTAATGCAAACAAAACATTTTCATTATTTTCCTTTATAACCCAAGTACCTTCCCGCTCGCCCCAACCATAGTTAGCTCCTTTGATACCAAGATTAACTTCTTCAATAAAAGCCTGACCAGTATCAGCAATCAACATTTTGCCTTCGCCACCAGTATCCCAGCTAAAACGATGGGGATTACGCAGTCCATAAGCCCAGATTTCACCCAAGGTTTTAGGCTCTTCATCTGTAACAAAAGGATTATCACGAGGAATACCATATTGACCATTAACACTATTTTTGCCAAAGGGATCGATTCTGAGAATTTTGCCCAGCGGTGTTCCCAGATCCTGTCCATTATCCAAGGGATCGGTATCGCTAACAGGGTAGCCATCACTACCGCCATCAGCTACTGCAATGTAGAGTAAACCATAATCATCATCCCCTCGTTTAGCATTGGGATTAAAGCCCAATTGTCCAACATTATGATCTGGGTAAGGCTCTTCAATGCGCAAAATCTCACGGGATGTTCCGACAAAAGTATTGCTAGAAGGGTTTGTTGCCTTCCATTCGCGAATTACATCGTGGTGGGCACTTTCGATAATGTTCTTGTTATTGTCAATAATTGGTTTGGTAACGGGTAAGTCAGGAGTACCGCCAGTTTTAACTTCGCTAGTTACAGTATAAAAAATTCCATTGTTAGCAAATTCTGGATGAAAAGCAAAATAAGCGAAGCCCTGTTGAGGAGTTTCATAAGTAAAGTCTGCACAAATTAGTTTTTTCAGATTCATATAAACAGTAGCAGTGCCGTCAACAATGACATACAACTTGCCACGCATATCGTTAACAAATAATCGTCGGGTCCCATCTCCTGCATGGGTAAGCAGGTTCAAGCGAGCAGCTTTATTTCTTCCAGTTCCACTGTTGGGAATTTGAACAACCTCTTCCAATCCGACAGAGAGTTCTGACTTTTTAATTGGTTCGGGAATGGGATCGGTTATCTGGGCAGAAGAAATCCTGGCAACAGCAAAGATGACCAAGAAGAGCGACAAGAGAAAACAGAGAATGCGAAATTTCTTCATACATAATATGAATGCTGCTAAGGTAAGGGCGCGGACGCTAAAAATCTGAGAAATCCAAAAATACGAAACCCCTGAGCTTGGAGTCATGGTGGCGTAATTTAGTTTTTTGTATGTTACAGCTCAAGGCACTGGTTCCGCAATTCTTCCCCACAAGAGCAAGATCAATAGAAAATACTTATACTTCTGTTAGAAATTGTTACTATAGTAGTTTATCCCTATTAACTAAGTCTTAGCATCTAAGACCTAGACACTTGTTGGTGCATTCTACAGAGTAACTCTAATGGAAGATTTAACAACTATCAGCAAACCCAAGCATATTGTTTTAACCTCCCATCCTAGCTCTTCTAGATTAAATTCTCCAGCAATTAACTGGGGAGAAAGTGACCCCCTCAAACGAGGACCCATTGTCGGTACCTTAGTTAACTCAGCTCATCGGAATGTTATTGGTACTCACTCAGGCTCCTATTCAGTGTATCGAGCTTTAGCCGTAGCCAGTGGTACACTCCAGCCTAATCACCGCCCGGATCTCACCAACACTGCGCCCATTGTCCCAATTGGTCCTCATCCCAGTTGGACTGACCCTAATTTGATTGTTTCTCTCGACCCCTTTGGGGCGATGGTAGGTGAAGTTTATAGCGATTTATATCAGCAGGGATACGACATTAGACCCACAATTGCTATCACCAAAGCTCATATCAATATGCCAGAACTACAGGATGCTGTAGAGAAAAACCGTTTAGCAATTGATGGCAAAATTATTAAAAACGATGGTAGTTTAGTAGTCACTAAAGTAGCAATTGACCCGGTTTGGTATCTACCGGGAATTGCCCAGCGATTGAACATTCAAGAAAGTTACCTGCGCCGTGCTCTATTTCAGCAAACCGGTGGCATGTTCCCGGAACTGATCACCCGCCCCGATTTAAAGGTATTCTTACCCCCCATTGGTGGCATCACTGTCTATTTAATTGGTGATGTGGCAGCCATTACTGAACCCAATCGACTGCTGGCTGTACGAGTTCATGATGAATGTAATGGTTCCGATGTTTTCGGTTCCGACATCTGCACCTGTCGTCCCTATCTAGTCCATGGTCTAGAAGTCTGTGTCCAGACAGCCCAAGGTGGAGGTACAGGTGTCATTGTTTATTTCCGTAAAGAAGGTCGCGCCTTAGGTGAAGTAACTAAGTTTTTAGTGTATAATGCCCGGAAACGTCAGGAAGGAGGTGATAGCGCTAATGCCTACTTCAACCGTACAGAGTGTGTGGCTGGGGTTCAAGATATCCGCTTCCAAGAACTAATGCCTGATGTGCTCCATTGGCTGGGAATTAAACGAATTGACCGTTTTGTCTCCATGAGCGATATGAAATATAACGCTATCGTTCAATCCGGTATTGAGATTATTCAGCGCATTCCCATTCCAGAACACTTGATTCCCGCTGATGCCCAAGTAGAAATCGCTGCCAAAAAAGCTGCTGGTTATTACACTGAACATACAACTGAACTAGATGCGATCGCATTGGCTGAAATTCAAGGACGTGGTTTAGCAGATTAGTCAAGAGTCCTTAGTCACTCCCGAATTGCTTATTCTCTATGCCTTCCTATATTCCCTGTTGCCTATGTCACCTGTGGATAATGCACAACAGCAGTTAATCGCTTACTTAAGAAGCCCATGGGCAATTCGGGAGAGATGCGATCGCATTTTCACCTTAGCTACTGTTGACCAGTTGCAGTACTTTCGCTGCAATTTAACCAAGCTAGAGCAAGTAGCTAACTATGTCATCGAGGTAATGCACCAGCACTACCCCGATTTCCAGATCCCATTTCATAGTCGCTGGCGGCATTTTGAGGTAGGGAATGTCCCTCGTCTTCGGGAACTAGACCAGAAATTAGTAGGATTCACTCCACTCCAAAAAGCCCAAACCAAATTCGACTTAGTCATCATTAGTGTCCTACTCGATGCTGGGGCTGGCAGCAATTGGCAGTATCATGAAGCAGAAACCGGACTAGTGTTTCGCCGTTCCGAAGGATTAGCCGTTGCTAGTTTCCGCATGTTCTGTCAGGGAGCTTTCTCCAGCGACCCAGACCTACCTTGGCAAGTCGATGCCAAAGGACTTCAATCCTTGAGCGCCCACCACTTAGCCCAGGGATTCCAGGTCAGTCAAACCAATCCACTCATAGGCATAGACGGTAGGCTAGCCTTACTACAGCGCTTAGGTCAAGCCCTCGTGGGCTTACCACATATGTTTGGCAAAGTCAATCCTCGTCCTGGCAACTTAGTAAATTACTTGGTAAATGACCACTTGCTAGATAAGTTGCAGGTTACCAAGGGATTGCAGCTTAGCAACTTGAACCCTGAAAGTTGCCAAGACAACCAAAGTTGGGTCAAGCCACTGACAGATTTACAACCTCTCCAGGAGCAACCTGCAACTTGTCAACCAGCTAACCTACAACCTGCCAAGCTACAACCTGCAACCTGTGAACCGGCCAACCTTCTGAGTGCCACTAACCTATTCAGCACCGTCCTGGAAGGATTAGGGGATATTTGGCCAAAACGAGAATCCATCGCGGGGGTCAATTTAGGGGATGTGTGGCAACATTCTGCTCTCAAAGGGGATAACTACGGTTCCGAGTATGTACCATTTCACAAACTCTCCCAGTGGTTAACTTACTCCCTATTAGAGCCATTGCAGGAACTGGGTTTAGAGATTACTGAACTTGAGCAGTTGACTGGCTTAGCAGAATATCGCAATGGGGGCTTATGTTTAGATCTAGGATTACTAGAGGTCAAGGATAGCGCTATTTTACAACAGTCTCACTTACCCAGCTCCGAAGTGATTATTGAGTGGCGAGCACTCACCGTTAGTTTGCTAGATCAAATAGCAGCAACTATTCGTCAACAACTGAACCTGAGTGCTACTGAATTGCCACTAGTAAAAGTCTTACAAGGAGGAACTTGGACAGCAGGACGTAGAATTGCTGCTCAATTGAGACCAGGAGGCTCTTCCCCGATTCAGATAGAAAGTGATGGCACAGTCTTTTGAAAAAATTTGACCAAAAATTTGGGTACTCAAGTCCAGTTGGGTGATCGAGTTGGTTGAGTTACCCATTACCCATGACCTTTTACCTTTTACCGTCAATAGCCTTTTTTCGTTCTTCGAGGATACTGCGAATGGAAGCTGTATCCAGAATTCCCAGAACTACACCCTTGTCACTAACCACAGGTAGCTGATCTAGCTGCTCTTTCTCCAGAATTTTGACAACCTCTAACAGGGAATGATCCGATTGAACAGTTCTAAAAGTCTTAACAGACTTCATCAGTGCTCTTACTGGAGTCACCGGCCAATTAGAGGTAGGAACAGTTTTGAGATCATCCACTACCACAACTCCTAGCAGTTGACTGGCTTCATCGGTTACTAGAAACTTGCGCCACTGATTTTTACCGATAATGTACTCGTTGACAAACTCCCTTAGAGACAAATCAGCCAATACAATTGGGCTGTTGGCAATGACCGCATCTTCTGCTGTCAACCCCTCTAGCTGGTCTTGAACCATAGCAGATTGGGCAGACATGCCAGCATTTCGCAGCAAGAACAAACCAATTAAGGCAAACCAGATGCCATTAAAGTTACCATACAGTAGGATTGGAAGCACTCCATAAATAATTCCTCCCCAACCAAAGAACTGACCAACACGGCTAGCAAATAACACACCTTTGTGTGGGTTGTCCGTAACTTGCCAAACCAGTGCCTTCAGGATGTTACCCCCATCTAGGGGTAAGCCAGGAATTAAGTTGAACAATGCTAAAGCCAAGTTGATGGAGGCGAGGAGTCCAACAATTGCTGCTAATGAACTAGCTAGATTGGCATTGGCCTGAACGGCATATAGTAGAGCAAATAGTAGCAAACTAACAGCTGGACCAGCAATCGCAACTAAGAACGCCTCTAGTGGACTTTTTGATTCTTTCTCCAGGCTAGCTAGACCACCAAATAGGAAGAGGGTGATAGATTTAACCTCAATTCCCTGCTGGATCGCCACAAAGCTGTGTCCTAGTTCATGAGCTAACACAGAGGCAAATAACAAAAGTGCAGTCACAAATCCTAAAAACCATGGCAAAACACCGCTCAATCCTGAAAAATTTGCTAAGTCACCTCCGAAATCAAAGGTGACTAAAGCTAAGACTAGAAACCAGCTTGGATTCACATAAAAGGGAATCCCAAATAAATTCCCAACACGAATACTGCCGTTCATGCAGACTACCTCAAACTCTCCTAAGACGTTTTTTTATACCAAGTTGGCTTCTAAGGTAGTAGATAGGGTATGGTTCATGATTAACATTTCATAAAAAATAGTTCATGAAAAATAGATCATGATACGATTGCCAGTTATCCTTGGCAGTAAAGGGTTTATCGCTTTTGCCAATCAACAATCAACCAAGAGCAATGAACAATTAACCTACCTTAAGGCAACTCGATAGTAGTTTCGTCTTTCATGGTTCTATCGTAACGAAATGTAAAAGATTTGCCGATTGCTCAAATGCCGTAAAATCCGTCCACGCTTAGTGCGGTTTTAGGAATGCAGGTGGTTTGACCCCTCTGTGTTTCCATCGGCATAATAAAATTAAGCACCGCTCTTAGTGTTTAGAGCCACATCTTCTTTAAGCACTACCCCCCTTCCTACTAGTGAAACTGACTAAACGATGTCCGTCTTTGAAACCAAAATCACCCACTCTTACAACCAACAAGACATCCAGCAAATCCTCAATCTAGCCCTGGCACGTCAGGAAATGGTTGAAGAATTTTCCCGTGAACAGTTGGTCGAAATTGCTGCTGAATTAGGGATTTCAATCCACACTCTCTTAGAAGCAGAACGAGAATGGCTAGCCCAGCAACAAGAACAGCAAAAACGTAATGAATTCAATAGTTACCGACGTAGCCAATTTAAAAAAAGTTTTGGAAAGTTTGTAATCGTTAATAGTTTTTTAGTGGCGATCAATCTAATTAACGTTGGTTACCTGTCTTGGTCTTTATATATTTTATTGTTCTGGGGTTTGTGGATAGCACTCAGGGCGTGGAATACTTATCAAATACAGGGCGAAGACTATGAAAGAGCTTTCCAAAAATGGAAAGTTCAAAACCAGGTAAAACAGATAGCCCAATCAACTTATACTAGTCTCAAAAACTGGATTCAAGACCAAGGACTAATGACTAAGGACTAATGCCTAACATAAATAATTTCAGCTAAATCGCTGATCAACAATGTTTCTTCCTGAATATCTCCTAAAGCATGAGCCACTGCGATCGCTTTTTCATAAAAACTCCGAGCTTCCAACAAATTACCAGTGTCTTGATATAACTGGGCAAACAACTTTAGAGCAACTAGCTCTTCACGGCGATTGTTTTGTTCTTGTGCCAAAGCCAGATATTCCTTCAGTGCTTTCACCGCTTGCCGATTCTTACCTGTAGCGATATGGGTTAAAGCTATACCCTTAATAGCACGAATCTGATTGAAAACATTGTCAACTTTTTCAGCCAGTATCTGGGCAATGCGGTAAGAATACAAAGCATCTTTTTCCCGTCTAGCGGCGAGATAGGCATCTCCCAAATTATTCCGAATATTCGTCTCACCTAACTTATCCCGAGAGCGACGCCGTAAAACTAGGGCAGCTTCATACCACTTAATCGCCTCGGGATAATTTCCCCCTTGAGCTGCCACTAAGCCTAGATTATTCAGACTCAACCCTTCACCGTCATCATCCTTAATAGTACGGGAAATGGTCAGTGCTTCCATAAAAGCTTCTTGGGCTGCTTTCAGGTTTCTCGTTTGCAGCAATAATATTCCAATATTATTTATACTATAAATCTGTGGCTGAAAACTTTGTTGAGAACGGGCAGCACCCAAGCCTCGGCGCAAGGCTCGCTCTGCCTCCTGATAGCGTCCCAACTTGGCGTAAGTCTGACCTAGGGAATTGTAAGTTTTACCCAATCCCTCAAAGTCACCAATTTGCTGATAAATTTCTCCCGCTTGGGACAAATACGCGATCGCTTCGTTCAAGTTACCACTCTGTTTAGCCAGCTCTGACTGCTCCAGGAAAAAATCTGCCCGATTTCTTGCTTTGCGGTCACGAAGATTGTCTAAAGGGATTGCCAGTTGTTGGTCGATGCTCCGAGTCTGACCCCAAGCCATCGGGCTAGCCAACATTACCAATGGGGTAAAGGCTAGCGCTATTATTCCGGAAAGACTAGTCAGCAACCTGCTACGATTCGCCATACCAAAAGACTCCGTTTGATCAACATTTCTGCTATTATGGAAGTTATGATCAAAGTACCCCGATCAAGGGTGCAAACTAACCGCCCTTTATTCACTCAAAACCGGTACTGCAAACAGATCAGATTCTTCTCGATTCTTGGCTTCGACCCCCAGATAGACCACCCGAATATCATCGGGTAAAGCAGCTTCCAACAGTTCATAGCCTTCTTGAAGTTCGGTTCTCACTTGAGCTGGAGTAATCATTTCTCCCTCCGCTTGCAGATAAGCCGCAATTCGCGTTTCACTCCAGTGAAAGGTCCCAGCCATGATTACCATCAACCGCACCGCTGGTGGTAGCTGTTCCAATGCCATCTCCAGATAACACCACAAGGGTGGTGGTGCTACCTTAAGGTTATAGTGAATAGATTCCACTGGTGGCAAGTCTGCCTGGTTAATACAAACCGCCGTTAGGTTTATGATCTGGTTTTGGAAGGACGTTGACTCTAGTCCATAATCCTCCCGCAAATCCATGCCACCCAGTTCGTGATAGATGTGACGCCAAGTCAGAGCAAATAGATATTCCGCCTGCACAGGCGATCGCGCTGAGTGCCGCACTAATGTATAGACAATAGGACTGTAGCGACAGAAAATTGCTGTAAAGTACTTCCCTTCAGACCGATGACGCTGAAACAAAGTCAGCAATTCCTGATCACTATGATGAAACAGTGATTTAATAAGTGGATGCTTAGATTCAGGAAAATGGGGGATTTGCACAATCTTTCAATAAAAGCTGTAATTAGGAGAATTAGACTAGATGCATCCTGATCTCACCACAACCCCCTCATGTTGAGAAAGGGGAAATGCCGATGGTTAACTGGCATTGGAGTAGATCAATGTCGGGACCTAATATCCTAGGTCTGCACTAGACCTCAAGATGAAGGAGATGGATGCCGATACCAAGTCTACAACCTTTGGTGCTCCGATGCTCCTTCAGTTGAAGCTAAAATTGAGAAAAAGCGTACGCTAATGTCTGATGGTAATAATATTACCTACGATTGGAGAAAAAGTTCATAAGGACCTTTAAACTAATTTATTCAGTTGCTAACTCTGTTTAAGTTTATGATTCTATCAGTTGATATTATTTCCCGGCTAACTTCGCCCCTGCCTCTTGGCGCATTTTTACCCTCTTTGCCTTTAGATAGCCTGTTTTCCACTCAAGGCATCATGGTAATGCTCCTAGGTGCCTATGCCTTTGCCATGTGGATGTTTTTGACCAGCGCTCCAAAAGTTCACACCATCATGGTGTCTGATTTGGCAATAGCGCGACAGTTTTATGAAGGCTTGCTAGAGTTATCCGCAGCAGAAGTCCCCCTACATTACTACTATAATTACGAGCAGACCATGGGGAGTACCAGCATTGACCCCCTATATATGTCAACCAATTTGGGAACCACCCAAGCTACCCAGTTCAGTGGTGCTGATGGGCTATGGTACCAGTTAAAGAAGAATACCCAGCTCCACGTGATTTCCGGAGCTAGCTTGGGCAATAAAAACCAACAACGTCACGTGTGCTTTGATCATCAGTGCTTGGATCAAGTTTTGATGCTGGTGCAGATGAGACGCCTAAAATACAAAGTGCGCACCCTCAAGCCCCTTAACTTTTTGGTCAAGGATCTCGACGATCGTGTAATTGAACTGGCAGAAGTTTCTAATTAGCGGTTAAATCAATAATGGTGAGTTAATCAGGGATTAGGCGGGTAACAATTGCGCGTAGCGCACCAGCCATTGGTTTCATGCCTAATCACATTTACCATGTTTGAAGTAATTATCACAGTACTGATTGTTCTGTTGGGTTCAGCCATCTGTGCTATGGCAGAAACGGCTTTGTTTTCAGTGCCTATCGTTAAAGTCCGACAGTTAGCGCAGTCAAACCAGCCTGCAGTGTTAGCACTACTGGCGATTCGCAAAAACATGAACCGACCCATAGCTACCATTGTTATTCTCAACAACACCTTCAACATTGTTGGCAGCATCGTAATTGGTTCCCTTGCTGCTAGGGTCTTAGGAGAGGCTTGGTTGGGGGTTTTTTCAGGTCTATTTACCTTTCTAATTATTGTATTTGGGGAAATTGTCCCGAAAACCCTTGGTCAGATCTACGCCCAAAACATCGCCCTACTCGTGGCTCTACCAGTTCGGTTCTTAACCGTTGTGTTCACGCCTCTGGTGTGGTTGATGGAAAAAATTACTGCTCCGTTTACTAAAGGTCAAAAACTTCCTACCACCAATGAGGCGGAAATCCGATTTTTAGCGAAGGTTGGGTATCAAGAAGGGGTGATTGAAGATGATGAAGCAGAAATGATCCAACGAGTATTTCAGTTAAATGATTTGACTGCATCTGATTTAATGACTCCGCGAATTATTACCACCTATTTGCATGGTAATACCACTTTGGCTGAGGCTAAACCAAGCATTATTGCTTCGCCTCACACCCGGATGCCTGTGGTTGAAGACTCTATTGATCAAGTAATTGGAATTGCTCTCAAAGATGAGTTACTCACAGCAATCATTGAAGACAAACATAACCAACCCCTTGCTTCTCTGATTCGTCAAGTCCGCTTTGTCCCTGAAACTGTTCGCGCTGATAAGCTACTGAAAACCTTTCAGCAAACCCGTGAACATCTGATGGTTGTACTGGATGAATATGGGGGTGTTTCTGGTGTAGTCACCCTGGAAGATGTACTGGAGGTGCTAACCGGTGAAATTGTTGATGAGACCGATCGCAACATTGATCTCCAAGCAATTGCTCGTAAACGGCGAGAAAAAATGTTGAAATCTTATGGTCTTGATCAGGATTAGTTTCGTGACAATAATAAATAGATAATTGGGATTTTATATGTAAACATAGGATTGAAAAAAAAGCGATTAATCGCTGCTATCCTTTACCTGTTTACTGTTCATTGTTCCCTGTTCCCTGTTCCCTGTTCCCTGTTCCCTGTTCCCTTTCAACCAAGCTATATAAATTAACAAACTATATTTTTTGACATATTTTATAAGCTTGTTCTTCTGATTCTTCAAGAGTTTTTAATTGTGAGTATAGCTTTTCAATGCTTTCTTTATCGGGACTTTCTTGGGTAACATTAAAAACTATACTATTGAATTTATTTTGGGCTGTTTTGACAACTTCCTCAGCTTTCCTACAAGATGGATTTCTGAATATTTGATCAAGTTGAGGAAAACACCCACTTAAGCAAAACGTTAGTATAAAGATTATGATTCTCTTAGCTTGGGCAATAGTAGCAAATTTCATCAGACAAGGGTGTAACTTAAGTTAAGTCTAATACCCACTACTGATGGAAATCTAAAGTTTCAGGAAATTTTATCAAAACCTTGGCCGTGGGCCACGCTTCGCGAATGAACGATTCCACAACTCAAGTACCTAGGATTTCAAGTCTTTTCTAGAGTATCAGTTGAGTCAACAGAGTCTCCTGCTGCTTACTACTATACAGATCCACTATAAAGATCCACGGTTGTGCGCCCCTACTGACCGATCACTATCGACCTCAGTTTTTGGTTATCTTCCCACTGGCACAAGCTTGAGATCATCTCTGCTACCCGCGCGATCGCTCCTGTCAATTTGCTCTCCATCCCCTTGACAAATGCCACATTACCTTGAATTATTAGCAATCTGGATTTCTGTCCGATCGAATGGCCCTTATGACACCAGTTTTGGGCTGATCCGGTGGAATTGAGCCAAAAATAAGCCAAAAGGGCAAGATACTGTATATGGGACAGGTAATATGGGACAGGTAATATCCCACAGGTATTTAGTCCATTGGTATCAGCCATTTGGCTGATATTTGCGATGAGGGGTCACACCCCTCACCATTTGTGATAAATTTTAATTAGTAGATGCACCCTGATGATCGAGAGAGTCAAAAACGTGGCTCTCTTTTTTTTTGGGCATAGGGATTGCCTGACAGGGGTAGCGTTTTCCCCAATCACTTAGCCCAAGCCAGCTGATGAAGCTGATGAAATTGACATCTTTAAAAAATACTTTAAAATTATTGCGAAATATATTTACCTGACAGGACGACTGCTAAACTATAGCGATATATATTAAACTATTGCGCTAATCTAATAGAAAACTTAACTAGACGGATTTCCAGTAACCAACAACCACCAGGGTGAACCATTGCGTTCAGTATCATTACCCCGAAAGGGAGTAATAACCAACAGCATTCCCCAGAGTGCGTTCGCTTTTAGCGGAAGCTGAGGCCGTAGGCCACGCGGGGCGCGTTCGCTTCATCGCGCCTCGCCAGTGGGATAAACGGGATGCTCACCGAACAGCCGCTACGGGAACACACTCTGGGGAATATCAACACTATCTACTTCTATTGGGACCAATTTGCTCATGTTTTCCCAACAGCTGTTAAGGCAAAAACCTTATAGTTAGCAATATAATTCCATAAATTCCGCTAAAATTCCAGCACTATAGTCATACCTAATAACCATTACCCTTCAACACACAGACAAAACCATCCCCTCGCGAGCCAGTAAGTGATTAGGATAGAAAGACTGGAGTTGCTTTTCTAGTGTGTCGAGATAATCATCATTATAGTCAGGATGATAACGAGACATAACTATGTGCTTAACACCTGCCACCTTTGCCGTTGCTATCCCAGTTTGCCAACGCTGATCTTGCCAAATCAAAGGTGAATAATTAGGCAGATCATCTCCTGTGAGGGGAAAGGGAGCATCCAAAATTAGCAAATCTGCCTGACGGCATAGGTATCGTAGATTTTCATCAATGCCACCCCAACCATGGGAGTGAGTAGTGGCGTACACAACAGCATATCCTTGCCAGTTTACCCGATAGCCCATTGCTTGATGTGAGTCATTAAGAAGGACAGCCTCCACTGTTACATCATCTAGGGTTACTGTATGACCTGACCTCAGCCCGTGAAATTTCAGATCTGACTGCATGACCTGAAGGGGCACTGGAAAATTTGGAGCAATCATTTGCTGACCTAGACACTGTTCGATGGATGCCCCATCAGGTGCTGCTGCTCCATAGATATGAAAACAGTTACCAGGAATAAACGCAGGAGTAAAAAAGGGAAACCCTTGAATGCTGTCCCAATTGCTATGGGAAAAAAAAATGTGAGCTTCTATGGGCATTTGCTTAAGCCAATGATTTCCCAGCACCCGTAAACCACTGCCACCATCAAAAATTAAGCGTTTTCTACCAACACGCATCTCTACACAAGATGTATTGCCACCATAGCGCATGGTATCTGTCCCAGGAGCAGAAATTTGACCCCTAACGCCCCAAAATCGGACGCTCATATCCCTTCCAGTGCCATTGTTTAGGCTGGGTGTAGCCTTATAGTTGCCTAGTGTGGGTGCTACTAGATTTTGCATCTTGAATCTATGAATTAAGTGAGCCTAAGTTAGGAATTATTCCCATTGGTAGATTCCCACTAGAGGATACTCGGTTAATATTAAGTAACCATCTGTGGTTAACCACTAATTTTTGTTAAAGTGGGTGGATTGCATACATCAAATTGCATACATCAAGAGTAATTAGATGGGGTAAAGCAACCACAACAGCCCCAGTAATTTAGTCATATCTCTAATTTGGAACCGTTCAGCCCCCCGAAACAAGTTAAAATACAGTTATGCTGTCTCTTAACTGTATATTAAGTGTTGGTTAATTTTAACGGATTTAGGAACAAACAGTTTGTGACCTATGTCACAAACCCATCAAATTAATTCAATCAATCAATCAGAATGGGAACTGGTAAAGCATCAGTTATCCTTTGAGTGGTCAGCTTATGCGCTACGCGCACGCGTGCGCGTTCAGCTATCGGAAGTCAGCCCATTTACTTATAGCTTAACCTCGACAGCTAAACCAAACGCTCAGTGTATGCCCATACCAAGTATAACTGCTCACCCCATCCCATCCTGACCTGATTATCTCCTCACCTAAAAAGGTAATATCTTTTAGCTTCATCCGCAATTGATCTCACATCTCAATGCTACGCCATGAGTGTCAGATCAATTGCGGACAGGATCGAAGACCGTGTATACTAAATCTAGTAGGGAAGACAAATGAAGAGCTAACCGCCACCTACGTGCCTAAGAAAAAACTCAAACTCATTGTATGTTCCGGCGGGTCGGGGCATCCCGGAGACGAAACCTTAGAATAGGGCAGCCTTAATCATAAAGTTTTAACCCTTTACGCATAACCGACTAACCATAAAGGCCAGAGACGCGCGCCTTAGACAGGGTCGCCTTATAACAATAGCCTTAACCCTTTTACCCATAGCCTGCCGACCATAAAGGCGACCCTGTCTTACGGTAACTTCAAACCCTATTCTTGCGGTAACTTCTGACCGTGTCGTTAATAAAGCTTGCCGAACGCGCCCCGCGTGGCCTTTGGCCTTACGCGCCCCGCGTGGCCTTTGGCCAAGTATCCTAACCGTTGGGTGGAGTTGGCAAGAAGCCCACACTGAACTCAAAGAGTCAGTGTGGGAGTATGTCACCTTCTGTTGGTATCACTCCCTGACCCTACTTGATTAGGGTTGGGGTATTTTTTGTTATGCTTGCCCTTAAAACAGAGAATGGCTAATCGCTTTGCCAGCTTTCTAGCATCAACCATTAGCCTAAGAAAAAAAAATTAATTATAGTGGAACTCATCGCTCAGATGAGTCCCCACTTGATCAGTCCCTACTGCTTATAGTTTTTGATCGACTCTTCCACCAAAGGCATTACCTGATCAAGATCTTTCCATCCTAAAATTTTAGTGACTTTCTTTTCCAGATTTTTGTATGTCCTGAAAAATTCAGCAATTTCTTCCAACCGATGGGGCGCTATATCTTGGAGAGTTTTTACTTCAGCGTAGCGAGGATCCTTGTCAGGAACACACAGAATTTTTTCATCCCGATCACCTCCATCGAGCATTTCCAGCATCCCGATTGGTCTAGCGGTAATCACACAACCAGGGAAGGTAGGTTGATCCATTATCACCATACCATCAAGAGGATCACCATCATCTGCTAGAGTGTTAGGGACAAAGCCGTAGTCATAGGGGTACTGTACGGATGCATAAAGTACCCGGTCAAGGGCAAAGGCTTCTAGATCCTTGTCAAACTCATACTTATTTTTACTACCTGCGGGAATTTCAATTAAAACGTTGATCAGACCTGGTTTAGGTTGAGCAGGAATCTTTGATAAATCCATGAACTATATGTTTCAAAAAAACAGCAGATGTGGGTTATCTCATCTTTAGTGCTTAAGACATCTTAATAGCTGCTTTAATACTTACCTAAATAAATCCCATAGTTCAGGATTTTTTAGGTAGGTAGAATAGCCAACCGATCAGATTATCCTGAGCAGGGTGCCGTTCAATGCCAACTATATTGAACTACTAGCCCCGTGCAACATTGTGACATCTCACCGCAACTTTTCAAAGCGCCATTCGGCCTATAGTGTGTAATGTGTGTGTAATGTGTGAGTAATTGAGGAGTGAATTCCGATGGGAGAGCTTCAGCAGAGGATTGGTATAACACCATTACAGTCGGAATCTGTCACACAAATCCTAGGGGATGATACTGACTGCCTAACTGACCCGTTTTATCCTGGATTACGCCAACGAGCCTGGGCCGAAATTGATAAAGTTGCTCTTCATCACAATTTACGGCAAATACAGCAGCTTTTGCGCCATCCTACCCAACTAATGGCAGTGGTCAAAGCCGATGCCTATGGCCATGGTGCTCTAACCGTTGCCCGCACAGCGATAGAGGCTGGTGCTGGGGGGTTATGTGTTGCTACTGTCTCAGAGGGCATTCAACTCAGGCAAGGGGGAATTAAGGCCACTATACTCTTGTTGGGAGCGACTAATACCCCAGAACAAGTCAAAGCGATCGCTCACTGGCAATTGGAACCAACTTTGTGTAATCCTCAACAAGCGTTAGTGTTTTCGGAAACCTTGAGTGGTCTAAACCAAACCCTGCCAGTGCATCTGAAACTAGATACAGGAATGTCCCGGTTGGGAATGCCTTGGCAAGATGCTATCGAGTTTGTACGCTTAGTCCAACAATTACCTAACTTGGAAATAGCTAGTGTCTATTCCCATCTAGCTACTGCTGATAGTCCTGACCCCACAGTGATGAGACAGCAGCATGAAAGGTTTAAAAACGCGATCGCACAATTAAAGGCTGGTGGCATAACTCCACCCCGATTACACTTGGCCAATTCCGCTGCTACCTTAACCGACTCAGCATTGCACTACGATTGGGTGCGTGTAGGATTAGCCGTCTATGGTCTCTACCCAGCAGAGCATCTTCAAAATGTTATTCACCTCAAGCCAGTGATGCAGGTAAAAGCCCGGATCACCCAAATTAAAACTATTCCGCCTGGAACTGGTATCAGCTATGGCCATCAATTTATTTCAAATCGACAGATGCGTCTAGCAGTAGTCGGTATTGGCTATGCTGACGGTGTTCCCCGAAATCTTTCCAATCGCATCAATGTCATCATCCAAGGGCAGCAAGTTCCTCAGATTGGCGCAATTACAATGGATCAGCTCATGCTCGATGTTAGTGATATTCCTAATATACAAGTTGGGGAAATTGTTACCTTAATTGGACAGGATGGGGAAGAGCAAATCTCAGCAGATCACTGGGCTATGGCTTTAGGCACCATTTCCTGGGAAATTATTTGTGGTTTTAAGCACCGACTACCCCGTGTAGTAGTAGGGTAAGCGGTCAGCGGTCAGCGGTCAGCCGTTGGCCACGCTAAGGGAACAGCCGTGAGCTAAAGCTCACGCTGCTTGAGGTGCTTATTTTATTCAAAAGCACCTCAAGTAGCCTGGCCTACGGCCAATGGCTGATCGCTGTTCGGTGTAGCGTGCGCGTAAGCTGATAGCTGATAGCTGATAGCTGATAGCTGATAGCTGATAGCTGATAGCTGATAGCTGATAGCTTACCAATTAACAGTTTTAATGTTTTTGTAAGAAAATTCATCCATCTAATCCCTTTGCCATTAGGGATTCAGAATGTGTTACCCTAAAAGGGTTTTATAAAGATCGCACATCCAGGGTTTCGGGTGTTTCTAAAGGGAAATCCACCTGGATGGAGGTTAAACCCGAATTAGGAGTTAAAAAATTATGCCTGTAGTTTCTTTAGCTGAAATGCTAGAGTCAGGGGTTCACTTTGGTCACCAGACTCGCCGATGGAACCCCAAGATGGATCCTTACATTTACACTGCTCGCAATGGTGTCCACATCATTGACTTGGTACAGACAGCTCAGCTGATGGAGGACGCTTATCACTATATCCGGACCTCATCAGAGCAGGGCAAGAGATTTCTGTTTGTCGGTACTAAGCGCCAAGCTGCTGGAATTATTGCCCAAGAGGCAAGCCGTTGTGGTGCCTACTATGTTAACCAGCGCTGGCTAGGTGGTATGCTCACCAACTGGGAAACAATTAAGACCAGGGTGGAGCGACTGAAAGATTTAGAGCGTCGGGAAACCAGTGGTGCCCTTGACTTACTGCCAAAAAAAGAAGGCTCTATGCTGCGTCGGGAACTAGGCAAGCTTCAGAAGTATCTAGGTGGCATCAAAATGATGCGTAAGGTTCCCGACATTGTCATAATCATAGACCAAAAGCGTGAGTACAACGCTATTTTGGAATGTGAAAAGCTAAGTCTACCGATAGTATCACTATTAGATACAAACTGCGACCCTGATTTAGCCGATATTCCGATTCCAGCTAATGACGATGCGATCCGGTCGATTAAGCTAATCATAGGTAAACTGGCTGATGCCATTTACGAAGGCCGTCATGGTGAGCTAGACACCGCAGAGGAATACGAATACGAAGAATTTGAAGAGGGATTAGAGGAGTTCCCAGACGAGGAAGAAATTCAAGAGACTGAACAAAGTGAGCAAATTGAATCCGTAGATCAAGGAGATAACCAGGAGACTGAGGAAGAATAGTTAGTTATCTTCGAACTTGAAGCCCCACCCTGAATTTATCCTTTGATAAAAATCAACTAGCTTTCAGCGTGGGCTGGTAAACCCATACTCACGGATCGAGTAGTGTGGGAAGATATCACGGTGTAATCAGTTTCACTAACAGTAGGAACAAAAACAACATGGCAATTTCAGCACAACTTGTCAAAGAGCTACGGGAAAAAACCGGCGCTGGCATGATGGATTGCAAAAAAGCTCTCGTAGAAAGCGACGGAGACACGACCAAAGCTATAGAATGGCTGCGGAAAAAAGGCATTACCTCAGCTGAGAAAAAATCCGGTCGTGTGGCAGCAGAAGGAATTATCGGCAGCTACATCCACACTGGTGGTCGAGTCGGTGTACTCGTAGAAATTAACTGCGAGACCGATTTTGTTGCCCGCCGCGACGAGTTCCAAGCCCTAGTCAAGAACGTCGCCATGCAAGTAGCAGCTTGCCCTAACGTTGAATACGTGAAGGTCGATGACATCCCTCAAGAGATTGTTCAAAAAGAAAAAGACATTGAAATGGGTAGGGATGACCTAGGCAAAAAGCCAGAAAACATCAAAGAGAAAATTGTTCAGGGTAGGATTGAAAAACGCCTTAAAGAACTCTCGTTGATGGATCAACCATACATTCGTGATCAAAGCATCACAGTGGAAGAATTAGTCAAGCAATGTGTTGCCCAGTTGGGTGAAAACATCCAAGTGCGTCGCTTCACTCGCTATGTCTTGGGTGAAGGTATAGAAAAGGAAGAAAGCAACTTTGCTGAAGAAGTTGCTGCCCAAATGGGTTCTTAAACCGAAGCTTACCTTTGAGCTTCACCCTTGAGCTTGATCAACACGCTTCACTTATTTCGGAGATAGGGAAGATCAGCTAGTTTAGCAGGAGCCTCACACCATAATCTTTGATTTGGTGTGAGAGGAATGCGCGGTTCCACCCGGGGGTTCAATGCCCCCGTATGGAACCAATCACAACGCTTTCACAGGCAAGTCGTCAGATGGCCCTGATGGCTCCAAGGGCAGACTTGACCTCACCAAGTGTTCAAGGCATTGTAAAGTTGGGAGTTTTTTTCACAGCATTTCTAGAGTATGAGTGGTATCAACTCCATGTGAGCATTATTGGTCTACCCGTGACAACCAACTCAAGAAATCTTCCCAACTTTTTAACTCAAAAATAATATCTGTTAACCCTTCCAAATTTGACAAAGACAAACCTTGAACTAAGTTGTTTATTTCCTCGGTCATTTCTGGGAATCGTTTTTTCAGCAGACGCATGACCAAAATCTGTGCCTCAGTGATGCGACCTTCTTGATGACCTTCTTGATGACCTTCTTGATGACCTTCTTGGTGACCTTCAGCCTTAACTTCCCGATAAAATCTGGTCTGTTTCCATTCAGTAAGTCCAAACATCGCTTCCAATTCCCTCCAAGGACGTTCAGGAAATTTATACACTAAGGCTTGTTCTACTAATTCTATCGCATTTCTCTGCTGTGCTACTGGTAGAGCCCTCGCACATCTTTCTAGTTGCTGTACTCTGTGTTGGACATTGGTCTCTGGTTCCACTACCAGGCGTATCAGTCCCAATCCGATTGAGTCTGAGGTGTCTGGAGTTTCATCGAGGGTTTTGTGAGCGCAGATATCCTGTTTGGACTTCGCCATCGTAACATCTCGGAATCCCTGTATCCAAGCTGCGCTTAGCCCAAAATACTACCGCTTGCCAACCATGTCGCCAGCGATTTTGTCCCAAGTAGACAAACACTTCTTGCATCAAGCGGTAGTACAAGTCTTCATCTTCGAGCGGATGCCTTGATTTTGCTGAATTCTGATGATTTCGTGCTTCACGTCGAGTTTCAGACTCAACCTGACTCAACTATGGGCTTGCTGAATGGCAGATTACCGCCTGAGAGTTTTCCGCCGTTTTCCCAATAAGCAGATGCGCCAAGTGGTCATTTACTTGACCCGTTCAACTTCTGAACTTGTTTATCAGACAGCGTTTGAGATTCCTGGTACTCGTCACGAATTCGAGGTCATTCGGCTATGGGAACAACCAACTCAGCTGTTTCTGGAATCGACGGGGTTATTGCCCTTGGCTGTACTGACACAAACCCCCGATGCTGCTCAAACCTTACGTCAGGTGGCTGCAAGAGTTGAGACGATTCCAGAAATTAGGATACAGAGCAATGTGGCTGCGTGCGCTGGGATTCTAGCAGGGCTATTCTTAAAGAGGGACTTCATTAACCAGATTTTACGCACAGATATCATGCAGCAGTCTGTAATTTATCAAGACATTAAGGATGAAGGCCGTCACGAAGGGAAACAATCTCTCATCCTCCGCCAACTCTTGCGTCGCATTTCTAGAAGTGTCCCCAGACATGCGAGTGCAGGTTCAAGCCTTATCCCTCCCTCAGCTTGAAGCTTTGGGGGAGGCGTTGTTGGACTTTACGAAACCCGAGGATTTGGATGAATGGATGCGTTCACTATCTGTTGCTGATAGCAAATCGAACTCCTAGGTTTAGCTTTTGGTGTGATTGGCCTACGGCCACGCTACGCGATTGACCGTAGGTCACGCGGGGCGCGTTCGCTAGCTGCAACAGAATCATTGATTTTCAAGGTCTTTTTTGGCTCTAATTTCTTGAATGTCTTGCCAAAAATCAGATATTGTCACATTTTTTAGAGACTGTTGACGTTCTTGAGTATAATCACCAAAACCCCATCCTACATCTTGTAAAAAACGAATTGTATCAACTTGCCCTAATTCCTTAACTAAGGCATAATAGCCTTTTTGTCTTAATTCAATTGGTGTCATTGTTGTTATTTCCTTTTAATACAAAAGTGTTCATTAACCAAGTGACAGGATTATCTAATTTTACTTTTAAGAGATGGCTATACTTAATTGCTTTCTTGAGCAATCTATCATCCGTTGTCAATAATACATCTACCTTAGCCGTTTCAGCGCAAGCAATATGAAAAGAATCATACAAACCAAATCCTAACTTTTCTATTTCTTGAGAACGTTTATCTATTTCATCGGTTAAAATTATTTTATTTTCAGCAACCCGTAATAATTTTCTAATCCTGTCTAGTTTGTCAAGATTAACCATTCGGTTTAATTCTGCTTCTATAGCTTCACTACTTACCAGCTTCCATTCTTCTGAATAAAACCGCTGAAAAATATCTAGGATTGTTTGTCCTTCTAATCGAATTCTATCTTGTCGCCAATCATCAAAAGGACGATTTAAGCAACAAACATCAAGATAAATTAAGTAAGATTCAGCCATTACTACCCCTTGGTTTAATCATACCTCGAAGCGATGCAGCGCGGTCTTGGGAAGGCAGCGCCTTCACGCGGGGGTTTCCCCCGGAGACGAAACCTGATTACGTTGAGCCTTTATGGTTGGTAGGCTATGCATAAAAGGGTTAAAACTTATTGATTAGCGATGCAGCGCGGTCTTGGGGGTTTCCCCCATGAGCGACTGCATCAAGACAAGGCTCAACTGTCTTACGGTAAATTCAAACCATGAGCGACTGCATCAAGAAGGGAATTGTAATCAATAGCTTAAGTTTAGCATTCGATCCCCATTTCATCGATGTCGAGTGATTCGCTTCAAAGTTGAAAGAAGTGATGCTTCTTTGGAGCCGCTGCCCGATTGGCCGTAGGCCAATCGCAAATTCTTCAACAATTAGAAAGATGAGCCAATTGCTAAAAACACAATCGTGGCTACCAAAACTTTTACATGAAGGTAACTACTTGTTAAGATTGTCGCAAAGATGGCGATCGCTTTTCTCGACATTAGGGTTATTCTTCAGATAGTCACGCACCCAATTGCAACCCCGCATCATCAGATCATCGAATGATTCAATCTTCCATAACCTCACTATTTTATCGTTGGCAACCATAGCCAGTTGCTTACCATCGCGGCTAAAATTGAGATCCAAGACCCGATATTCATCCTGTGCGTTGAATTCTGCCACCTGCTCCTTGGTCTCTACATCCCATAACTTAGCGATACGATCTAATCCAGCAGTTGCAAGTAATTTGCCATCAGGACTAAAACGGACATCCATTGCCCCGTTTGCATATCCTTTGAATTTGGCTAACTTTTTGCCATCTAGGTTCCACAAACAGACGGTGCCGTCTCTGGCGGCGGTAGCCCTTAACTTGTTATCAGGACTAAAAATCACCTCATCGATTATACCAGCAGAGTGACATTCCGAGAATAAACTAGTGTCTATGGGGTCTTTGCTAACTTCATCACTTGACCAGGATAATTTAGAAGTATCAACTTTAAAATTATGACTCGAATCAGAAACTTGATTAGATTTAAAGTCCCAAATACGGATGATGCCATCTCTACCTGCGGTAATTAACTGCTGACCATCAAGGCTGAAAACTGCTCTTTCTATCCAAGTGTGATTTGTTTCGATTGTAATATCAGAAGGCTCAGACGGGTTATCTAAAACTAATGTGTTTTTATAATAAGAAGGAAACCTTTTATGTTCTGGAAAAGTGGCGATATTACCATCACTGCTATAAATTTTATCTACCATCGAGAATTGCGGTTCTCCTTTAAATTGGTTTTCGGATATTTCTTGACCTGATAAGTCCCAGTACCTAAAAAAACGAGTATCATTCCTGCTACCGCGAGTAGCAAGTTGCTCGCCATCTTGGCTAAAGACGACATCCCAACCGCGAAATTTAGACCCAAGATTTACCTCAACCTGCTCTTGAGTTTCTAAGTTCCATAAAGCCAAGGTATAAATCCTACCAAGAGCTCCAGAAGAATCTATACTGGTGTTAATGGTAGCCAGTGAACTGACATCAGGGTTAAAACTGGCACTTTCAACCCAGCCTTCAGGCCCTTGGAAACAATCATCATTTAGAAGTTTGCCTGACCTGTCCCACAAGCAGATGATTCCCGTGTTATCAACGCTAGCGATTCTGCTGTCATCGGGGCTAATACCAAGACCGATGACTGTGCCTTGATGTTTTTCCAGGCGATTCCGTTCTCTTACTCCATAAGCCACCTTGTGCAGTGTTTTTGTAACTTGTATTTTTAGCTTAGGGTCTGGCTTGAATAAGGATAAGTATCCCGGCCAATCTTGAATAGATTTTGCTGCCCGTAAACTGGCAAGCAAAGCTTCTAAATCTGGATAGAATCCAAATTTGGCTTCAGCGGCTTGCCGATCGGCC
>NZ_JAAHHU010000750.1:0-2295 GCF_010672095.1 Moorena sp. SIO3I6
TTCAGCATCAGGCATAAGCCGTTTCAGGGCTTTTAAATGACCTTCCGCATCCGAGCGCTTGCGGAACCGAGCAACAACTACTCGTTGCATTTTAGGCAATAGGCGAACTATCACCCACGGATGAAGGCGTTCAGAATAAGACATAATGAAACTATATCCTTTTCTAGGGGTACTAGAGCCAGCCTTGGACTGTCGAGAACCTGTAGGCTGGCTCTTAACATGGAACGTTTAACCTCCATGTCAATTTTATTATAACATAAAAATAGCCTTTAATTATAACATATTTTTAAAATTTTTGTAACAAATCCGTGGCGGATTGTTTACAGTTATCTCTCTTCGGTCAGATTGGGTATATAGCATTTTTCTTTGAGATGTAAACATAGGATTGATATCAAAAGGAAACAGCGTATCTGGGAACATGGAACAGTATAAAATAGCTCATAATAGTTTTTGATGTTATGAAAAATTAGCAACATTGTTCATGACCTATTGAGAAATGTTATATATTAAAAATAAGCCGATTTTTGATACAAATTGCCATGATTGCTCAACTTGACACTCCCCAAATGTCCCCCCAAGACTATTTAGCTTGGGAAGCAGAGCAACTTGCCCGCTACGGCTATATTGACGGTCAGATCTATGCCATGACTGGGGGCACCATCCCCCATAACCAAGTAGCTGTAAATCTAGTCGCTTTAATCAAACCCCATCTGCGGGGTAAACAATGTAAAACCTTGAGCAGCGATGCCAAAGTTGGGATTACAGAACAAGGTCCTTTTCACTATCCAGACGTATCCGTTACCTGTGATCACAGAGACCGCACTGCCCGGGATTATATTCGTTATCCTTGTCTCATTGTAGAAGTGCTCTCTAGCACCACAGAAGCCTTGGACCGTGGCCAAAAATTTAGACACTATCGCCACATTGAAACATTACGAGAATATGTTTTAATTGATCCCGATCAAATGAGCGTAGAATGCTATCGATTAAACGAAAACCAGAGATGGGAACTGTACCATTATCCTAGTAGCCCTGATCGCCCAGAGGATTGTCAAGTTGAACTTACCAGCATTGAGCTAGCATTTCCCATTAACTTGCTTTACGAAGACATTGACCAACTCGATAACAGCTAAAACGATGAGATTTATCAATCCCAAAACTGACTACGCCTTCAAAAAAATATTTGGTTCCGCTGAAAGTAAAGACATTCTGATTAGTTTTCTCAATGCCTTGATTTATGACGGTAACTCTACCATTGAAGACTTAGAAATCATTAATCCCAACTTACCGCCAAAAGTTGAGGGCTTAAAAGATACTTACCTTGATGTCAAAGCTAAACTGAATGATAGCACCCTGGTCATCATCGAAATGCAAGTTTTAAATGTGCAATCCTTTGGTAAAAGAGTATTGTTCAACGCTGCTAAAACCTACGCCTTTCAACTACAAAAGGGAGAGGGCTACCGCATGCTCAAACCAGTCATTGCTCTAACCCTGACCGATTTTGAAATGTTCGCCAATCGCCATCATTTTACCTCTCGTTTCGTTTATCGAGAAGTATCTGATGGGTCGGTGTATCCCGAAAACGATATCGAACTAGTGTTCGTTGAGTTACCAAAGTTTACCAAAGAACTCCCAGAACTCGAAACCATTACCGATAAATGGATTTACTTTATCAAATCTGCGCGATCGCTTGCCTCCATCCCCGAAAATATGGACAATATTCCGGAATTACAACGAGCCTTTGAAATTGCCAATCAAGCCAATTTAACCCCCACTGAACTTGAAGATTTGGAACGTCGAGAAATGTTTATCTACGATCAGCAGGGAGCAGTTGCTCTTGGTCGGGAAGAAGGTCGGGAAGAAGGTAGGCTGGAAGGGAAAAAAGAAGAACAACGCATGATTGCTCAAAAATTACTCACTGTACTAGATGACGAAGCGATCGCCGCAACAACAGGATTAAGTCTAGAAGTAGTTCGAGAGCTGCGCGAGACAATGAATGAACCATGAATACTAAGTTTTCCCAAACCCTTTGGTCTAATCCAGAGCGAACGCGCCCCGCGTGACCGTAGGTCAATCGCTTTTAGCGTGGCCGTAGGCCAATCGCGTTTTTTCCTCATATCCAAAGATTACCAACTTCGCCAACACCCTCCCATCTTGTGAAGTTAGCCGTGATGAGGCGAAAACTGCGCTCAATTCCCAATACCGATTTCAAGGAAAATGGTATACCCCATGTTCGAAGATCTACTCTCAGCCTTAGAAAGACTAAATAAACTAACCCCCGCCGCCCACCCCTTC
>NZ_JAAHHU010000751.1:0-2291 GCF_010672095.1 Moorena sp. SIO3I6
TAGTAAGCAAGAAAGCTTCTTCTTGACTCTTGAGCAAGGTGGCGTAACTGCTACTAAGTCTCAAGGTATTGGATTCTCTGCTATCCAGTAGTCATTAGTCAGGATATTTTCCTGATTAATTAACTTTTAAACCTGGGTGTATTCATATCTTAATAGAATATATTACCTTCAGTTCTATATGAACATGATTACACTCAGGTTTAGGTTTGATTGCTTCAGTTTTATAGCTTCAGGATAGTCAATAGCCAATAGTCATCTCAAACAAGGACTCAAGAGGTTAATTGCCAAATTGGCGAGACAAACATTTTGAAAATTGCTAGTTTAATTGGAGTGTAACCTAAACAGATTTATTAACACAAAATAAATTCTAAAATTAAATAATGATTATTTCTGATCTAAATCATTTAGAAACTATTGCTGAAGACCCCAAGGTTGTGGGTGGCTCTCACTACTCCCCACCTTACTACAACGATTTTGGATATAGCGGATCTATTAACGTCTATACCAACATTATAGGAAAGGTAGCTACGGTTAACGTCAACGCAGAGGCGTATGGGTACAAGACTTTTAGCAACATCAATGCCTATACGAGAGCTACTGATAATGGTTCCCACTCTAGTCTCAATGCAACGTCTGCTACTTCTTCTCATTAGTTCTTCTGATAAGCATTATTAAGAAAACTGCTTAGAGTAGTAGTTGAAACTTAAAGCTATCAATGCTCAAGTCTTTAAATATTGGCTTCTCCACAATAAGCCGTTAGTACTTAGTCACGAAAAGTTCCTGATTAAGTGATTGATAAATCAGGGTGTATTCATATCCCAATAGACTACATTAATTAAATTTAATTATCTATCAGGACGATTACACTCAGGTTTACCTTGAATCGAATCACTTCATTTTACTGGCTAACAAATAGTCAATCGCTATCTAGTTATCTAAAACCATAAATAACTAGATATATTTAAAAATCGGCGATAAAGTTATTTGAACTATGCCAGTTTAATTGGAGTACAAAATGACCAATAGGTCTAACACAGTAAACTACAAAGGAGAAAATTAACCAATGATTATTTCTGATCTAAATCATCTAGAGAATGCTGCTGAACAACCCAACGTTGTAGGTGCCTCCGGTTCCAAATTTTTTGGAGTTAATGGCTTCGTTAACGTAGGTGCCAACGTTTTCGGTAACACAGCAAGAGTTGATGGTCTTGCAGAAGCCTTTGGTCCAGGTACCTTCACCAACGTCCAGGGCGCTACCAGAACTGCTCCTGGTGCTTCTCAATCTACCCTACATGCAGTATCTGCTACTTCTTCACCCTTCTTCTTTTTCCACTAAAAAGAGTGATGGCTGAAATAGCCTAGAGTAGTAATTTTTGATTATTAAATGCTACGGAAAGATGCAAAAATTAGTAACATCTATCCGTAGCATTAATCACAATGGTAGCATTAACTTGTTGTTGATTGGTAGCGGAATTATTTTAAGCCATACTCACTTAAAATAATGCTTGCAATCTATATTTTAGTCGCTTTTATGTGTTATCAATTACAATTAAATGCTCCCGGGGAAAACTAACGATTATCTGATTTAAGCAGGAGAATCATTCATGAACATTTCTGAATTAGAATATTTCGAGCTGGAGGCAACAGACCACCCTATTTTAGGTGGTTTTGCTTTTACTTCTGCTGAAGCCTTCGCTGGTCCTGGCTTCGCTACCATTAATGGTGATGCCCATGCGTTTGGTCAGCATACCAATACTTCAGTAACAGGCTTTACCGATGTAGACCCGTTCTTTTCTCAAGGTAATGTAAGAGCTCATGCTACATCTAGGGATCCTTTTTTCTCGGGTAATTCTAGAAGCGACGCCTTTGCCATTTATGGTTTCATTGGGTAAATTAACAAATATATAGCCGCTTTCCAGCTCATAATCAATATTGCTTATTCTTTTAATGGAAAAGGCAATAGGCAAACTAGCAATAGTAACAAGGGCTTTAAGTTGTGCATCCCTTTTATGATACTGTTGTTCTAGATTATTGTTCCCTGAGTTTCAGGTTATTTTATCTCGAAAAATTAAATAAGTTTAGGGATTTTTTTTCTAAACAAAAATGTTTTTCACTTGTTCCATTAGTAGCAAAAAAAAATACGATTATGTTTCATAGTTTTCAGTTATGGACTTTACCTGGCTCATATAAAACGATGAAGTCTAGTGTTTCTGGAATTCAATCTGTATCGGAAGTAAATTCTGAGGGCTCAAGTACTATTAGTAATGCCATCAGCATCGATCCTGATTCCC
>NZ_JAAHHU010000752.1:0-2290 GCF_010672095.1 Moorena sp. SIO3I6
ATTGTTGAAGTTGGCTCTTATAAAGGAAGGTCTACGGCAGCTATGGCGTTTGCCTGTGTAGGGACTAATCGCAAGATCTACTGTATTGATCCATGGATAGGGCAATGTCACGACATACCAGAAAAGACTGCCTTTGAGGTCTGGAAAGAAAACATTGATAAATACCAACTGGCTCCCTATATCAAATCTTTTCAGGGATATTCTTTAGAAATTCTGAAGCGTTGGGGTGAATTAACTGGAGACAAGACGATTGACTTCGTATTTATTGATGGTTCTCATGAATACGTAGATGTGCTTACGGATTTTGGGTTATTATTACCCCTTATGAAAGTTGGGGGATGGATGGCTTTTCATGATGTTGTTGAGACTTGGCCTGGATCCGACTATGTATGGCATGATATTGTAAAATTTCGTCTTACAGACCACGAGTACTCAACGACCCTTGCCTGTGGTCGAGTGAAAACGACTCAAGAACTATCTGAGGAGTTACAAGAGCTTCATGAGTTGCGGACATTGCTAGTTCAATCACAACAGCTTAAAGATAGCGGAAGCCTAGAATTGCAAAAAACTAAAACTAAACTTCAAGAAACTCAAGACCAATTACAACAAACTCAAAACCAATTACAACAAACTCAAGACCAATTACAACAAACTCAAAACCAATTACAACAAACTCAAAACCAATTACAACAAACTCAAGAGCAATTACAAAACACCCAAGTAGAGCTAGTTCAATCCCAACAGCTTCAAGAGAGTAAAAGTAAAGAACTTCAACAAACTCAATACGAATTACACCACACCAAACTAGAAGTGGCGGCCATGAAGACCAGTAAGTTTTGGAAAATGCGATCGCTTTGGTTTAAATTCAAAGGGTTGGTTGGTCTCCCAATAGATAATCAATAAAATTTTCAATAATTAACGTCGAAAAAATCGTTGCAGTCGTTTGTAATTTGACTCGGGCAGAGCCTTTCCCTCACATCCCAATGCCAGTTCACTCAGGTTCACTGTCTTTACTTTCAGCAATGCCAGCTTGAACTTGGCTAGAAACGAAACTCTCGCTCCGTGCCATCCCACATGGGGTTGGAGGGCTTTCTTCAATTCGCCCTTATTAGTTCATGGGGTTTGATATCACTCTCTTAAATTCGGATCAAACCCCATCCTGCTCTTCTTTTCAACCTTTTTCTTCTGTACTGAAGTGATGGGTAGACTTTTTGCAGGAAAACATGTACTCTAACTTATTAGTTTTTCATAGTCTGAGAGGAAATAAATGGGACTCTCAAAGCTCTCACCGCCAAAACAGTCTCTAAATCAGTCTCTAATTACTGACTTGACTGATAGGAGAAATCTAGTCATTGTCATTCCTTCATTTAATGACTGGGAAGCTCTGGAAAAGCTACTGCTGCTTATTGATGAGATTATTATTCCTCAAGGCACCAATTTAGAAGTTGTCATTGTTGATGACTATTCAACTATGCCCATCCCACATTCACTGACTCATCAAGAACATCGCCAGATTCGAGCAGTTAATATCCTTCGACTTCGCCGCAACCTTGGTCACCAGAGAGCGATAGCGGTTGGGTTGTCCTATGTATATAGCCACTCAGACTGCGACTGGGTTGTGGTGATGGACGGTGATGGGGAAGATAATCCCTTTGCCATAGAGCACCTCCTGAATGTCTCGGACAAGACAGGTAACAATAAAATAATTTTTGCTAAGCGCAGTAAGCGCTCTGAAAGCTACACATTTAAGTTTTTCTATTTCATTTACAAAAAGCTTTATCTCCTGCTTATAGGGAAAGAAATTAGCGTCGGTAATTTCAGTTTATTACCTGCTTATTTATTGAAGAACGTCGTAGTGATTTCAGAAATTTGGAATCATTACTCATCAGGCATTTATCGCTCTCGAATTCCCTATCTTGAAGTAGATGTGCCCCGGGCAAAGCGACTAGCTGGGCAGCCCAAGATGAACTTAGTGTCCCTCGTGACACATGGCTTGAGTTCTATTGCAGTGTACGGAGATATTGTCGGGACCAGAATCTTATTAAGTGTTGTAGTTTTATTAGTTATTTTATTGTTGCTCTTAGGCTCAGTTGTGCTGATTAGAGTCTTTACCGATTGGGGGATACCAGGCTGGGCCACCTACGTGTCGGGTTTATTAGTTCTATCTATGTTCCAACTTGTCTTAATCGGCAGGGCTATTTCATTCTAAATATAAACAAGATCTGGTATAATATATCCCAAATTTCGTCTAATCCATCTACTACTGTGTCTCAAATCCCAATTATAGAAG
>NZ_JAAHHU010000753.1:0-2289 GCF_010672095.1 Moorena sp. SIO3I6
TTCCCAGCCTTTAAGGGAAGTAACAGAAGCTATCAAACCTGATCTAACCGAACCATACGTTCAGAGTGACCCACTCAATAGTCCTTATCCTATTCCTTGGAATTGGGTCTTGGAAACCCACGCTGAACTGGTTGCTAATCAGAGTTTTGGGTTTAGGTACTATCGCAGCCAATCACTAGTGTCTCCTGATGGCAAGTATGCTGCCTATAGTCGCATTCAACTACAAGGACAGCCGGAACTATACCGCAGCCGCATCAGTAGTGTGATGTTTATAGAAAATTTGCAGACTGGACATTTGCGCATCATCACTGCATCTTCTCCCTTAGCTAACCATCATAATGATGATAAATTAAGCGGCGCAATCGCTATTCTGATTCCCGTGTCTTGGACAGAATCAAGCGATCGCCTTCTAGGGCGGCAATTTGAAGGTTTTTTTAATAGCTCAGATGGTTCTGATTACGCAGTAATTTGGGATCGGAACCAAAATACGGTGACCACCTTGGCTCCTGAGCGCATCCATTATACTAACGCACTGTTGCTAGGCTGGAGTCAAGCTAATCCAGATCAAGTGCTATTTCAGGCTGGTGAGTTGGGCAATGAGTATTGGCCAATGTGGTCTGTTGAACCCAATGGTTACACTGCTCTTACCTTTGAGGATGAACCTATGGTTTATGGTGAATCAGTAGAACACATTTGGTCTGGTTCCCAGGCACGCTGGTAATCTCAAAGGATGAAGGATGAAGGATAAATTTTCATAATTCATCCTTCATCCTTCACACTTCATAGTTTACCAATTATCTTTGGTGTTGTGCTACCAATTTTTTTAGGTAAGAGTAAGCTTCTTCTGGTGAAAGAGTGAAGATTTGACCTTTGCATAGGATTTCGTACCTTCCTAAGTAATAACCATGTCCACCAATTAAACCCATCTTTGCGGCTTGATTGCCAAGCTTGGTTAATTCCTGTCGAATTGAATAGTCCAATTCTTCTATTTGTTGATCAATAACTTGATTAATAGTTTGTTCCTTCATGTTTGACCGCTCCTCGTTTATTTATAATACTGCTTTATGCACCCCACAACCCATCGACCTGGGGATAGCGGTCAACAAATTGGGCGCTTGCCTGGATTAACTGCATGAATGTACTCACTTCCTGATGTCGGCCATCCCCGTTTATAGGATGCTTCCTCAGGTTTCCCCCAACCTAGCTGCAATATAATTTCCCAAAAGTTGTAATTCTTATATTCATAGAGATTTGCCCATTCCGTTTTCTGGGCGACCTCTTTTACATCATTGGGCATAATTTTTTGATAGTCTTTACCAAAATTAATACTTAGGTATAAGTCCATACCTTGGATGCCTCTATGCCAAAACTCGAACAGGTCAGCTTTGGCAGCTTTAATGATTTTCAGGTCACTCTCTAGGGCGGCTAACTGCTCGTCAATAGCAGGATAACGTAGAGTCTTTCCTTTCATAGTCAGTTCGCGCCAAATAATGCCTGAAACTTGGTGTTGCCGTTGGTAGCTGTGAACTGCGGCTTTAAAGTCGTTATAAGCACTGAACTTTTGAATTCCCTCCGGTTTCAGAAAGCGATCAATCACAGGGTTACCAGACACCGAAGCTGCCAGATTAAGACGTTGCCCATTCATGCACGAACGACGTTCTTGAGCCAAAATTTCGATTAGCTCCTGTGTGCTGTAAACCTTGGACATCAGCACGGATGTTAACTGTACTTACAAATAGCTTAACCCGTAAACGTGACAAAAAAATAGGGTAAACGCCAATGGCAGTTCACTCATGACTAAAACAATTGTCTTCATGTTACGTTGTGGGAGTTTGATTGGATGGATGTCTAACCAGTAGCCAAATTAAATCACTCTGATGTTAACTGAGCATTAATATCATTGACAGTGCGCAGCTTTAACTCCACGGATTCTGAACGGGGTAGTAAGTTAAACACTTCCCGAAACACATCATCTATCTGTTCATAAGGAACTTGTCCAATTTCGTTGAGTACTACCTCTGCATTTTGGTCAATCAGTACTGTCTGGGGAATTAAATCTTGGTAGTAGTATCCCGCTTCTGTGGGTGTATAGGTAGCATCGGCTAACAAAGTGTCGATGTTGACTGGAATAAAACTCGCTGCCCTACCATAAGGCTCCTGTAACTTAGAGATAGTCACAGAATATAGCTTGCAATCCCTACTGTCATCTACGTAGAACACCAACAAAGCTGGCTTTTTCCTGCGCAAAGAATCTTCTAAGGTAATTCGTGGTGGGACTATAGAGCCATT
>NZ_JAAHHU010000754.1:0-2287 GCF_010672095.1 Moorena sp. SIO3I6
GTGCGGCTTGTTCTAAGTAAGAGCCTCCTTTACCAGGAGGGGTAAGACTTAGGTAATTCGCGGGGACAACCCCGAAAGATTACAACTATTCATCCGGATGGCGGTGCAAACCCGACCCCTAGAAGAGACTAGTGACTCCCTATCTTGGCCACACCGAGCAAGGCGACACCCTTGCAGAGTGAAGCTGGCACCAGGGCGGAATCAGACACCAATCAGATGGGTGACACTGCCGCTAACGGGGAGGTGACATGGGTAACAGTAGCGAAAGTCCTGAAAAAGTGTCTAATTTCGGAGCCGCAATCTGACTAGTACATGCGAGACTTGATTCCCTAATCCTCACAGTGTTCTGTCCTGGACAACTGTAATCTCCGAGGAGGGAATAGGCAAAATGGACTACCCTAAATCACCACAACAATCTGATGAATGGAACAAGTAAAAACGGTAGCACAAAAATAGGTCTGTAGGCCGGTCGAACCTACGGTAAGTGATGTCACACTTAATCCCTACTACCGGGTAGGATGCAGGTAGAAACTGCCTGCGGGTATTCAGAATATACAAACTCTAGTAGAGCACGGTTAGACACATGAGCAATCATAGTGAACTCTGGAAAAATCAGAAGTGGAAGAAACTCCGCCAAAATTTATTCCGCCTACAAAAGCGTGTATACAAAGCGGTTCAAGCAGGTGACCTGAAGAAAGCCAGGTCTCTACAGAAACTGATTATGAAATCCCGCTCAGCACAACTGCTGGCTGTCCGACAAGTAACACAGCTAAATAAAGGCAAAAGAACTGCTGGAATTGACGGAAAGTCAAAACTCAATTTCAGGGAACGCATGGAACTGGTTGAAACATTGACCCGTTACGGCCACGACTGGAAACATAGCGGACTACGGGAACATCCAATCCTTAAAAAGAATGGAAAGACCCGAATGTTAAAGATACCAACCATAGCCGACCGAGCATGGCAAGTAAGCGCCAAATTCGCCCTAGAACCAGCCCACGAGGCAACGTTCAGTGCCGACAGTTATGGATTCAGGACCGGAAGAAGCGCACAAGACGTGCAAAAACGGCTATTCCTACACCTGAAATCCGACAAAAACGGTATAAACAAGCGAATAATCGAACTAGACATAAAAAAATGCTTTGACCGCATCTCACACAGCTCAATCATGGATAGATTGTTAGCTCCTGCGTGCCTAAAACAGGGGATTTTCAGGTGCCTAAAAGCAGGCATCAATCCGGAATTCCTAGAGCAAGGAACACCCCAAGGTGGTGTGGTCAGCCCTTTACTAGCAAATGTGGCACTTAACGGAATAGAAGATATACACACCAGCCTGCGATACGCAGACGACATGGTGTTTATCCTCAAGCCAAAAGATAACGCTGAAAAAATTCTCCAAAAAGTAAAAAACTTTCTGGCAGAAAGAGGAATGGAAATCAGTGAAGAAAAGACCAAGCTGACCAAAACGACAGACGGATTTGACTTCCTATGAAGTTACCGTAAGAATAAAGAAGCCTTTACAGGCGACAGACTATGCAAAAAAGGGTTAAAAATTATTAATTAAGGCTTCTTTATTCTAAGGTTTCGTCTCCTGGGGTGGAGATTCCGCGCCAGAAAAGACGGAAAATTCTCGTGTATTCCCTCAGAGGAAAACCACAGAAACATACGTAAGAAGATTAAAACCGTGGTCAACTGCTCGAATTATGGTGCCAAAGTAAAAGCCAAAAAGTTAGCCCCAATTGTTCGCGGATGGCGTAACTATCACAGTAGTTGCGATATGAGTAGCTCAAGGGATAGCTTATGGTTCATGAACCAGACCGCAAACCGAAAATTCCGAAAGGAAAAGAAAGTAAACCGGTATCAGGCCAACGAACTATGCAAAAAGGCATTCCCAAAAGTAGGTTACAAACAGAACCAACACGTGAACGTCAAGGGGACTAAGTCACCCTATGACGGCGACTTAGTCTACTGGAGCAAAAGGAATTCCCGCCTCTACTCCGGTGCTACTTCAGACGCTCTGAAACGGCAAAACCATTCTTGTGGACACTGTGGATTGAAGTTCCTAGAAGACGAGTCTGTACATCTTCATCATATCGATGGAAACCACGACAACCGGAAAACGAAGAACTTACTAGCAGTTCATCGGAGCTGCCACCAACAGATACACTGGAGCATGCCGAAAGGCCGGTCAAAAGACTGAGTTTACCCAGGAGCTGGGTGAGGTGAAAGTCTCACGCCCAGTTCTGAAGCGGAGGTGCTCCCCTTAATAGGGGACATCGACCGTAAC
>NZ_JAAHHU010000755.1:0-2287 GCF_010672095.1 Moorena sp. SIO3I6
TATAAAAAAATGGTATTTAAAAAAAAAAACCATGGAATGCCCTAAATGTCATAGTAATAAAACTCATAAATATGGTCATCAAAGAGGAAAACAAAGATATAAATGCAACGAATTTGTAATAAAATTTATAGAGGTTAAAACTGAGGGTAGTTACGATTAAAAAAACTAAATTGCTCTGCCTAAAAGTGATGCAGAGGTGTGACCCGTGGCGAATTTAATTACGGGTCAAGCGCACCTAAGCGGTCTTGGTGGTTCGCCCCACTCGCGCTTTGCATCAAGACAATTTTGGAATTATTAATTAGATTTATTATTTATTATTTAAAATATCATGAAATTCCCCTTTCTGATCAAACCATTTTATAATTAATGAACACCATAAATTCAATGGTTTATTGTCAATAAATAAAAAAAATTAATAAAGCTGGCCTTGTCTTGATGCAGTCGCTCATTGGGGTAACCACGGCAGTCGCTCATGGGGGAAGCCCCCAAAACCTCGCTGCATCGCTATTGTGCTTATTGACAATTGCTTTTTCACATATATATATTGTTTATTTAATTTAAAAAACACTATATATATGATTAAAAAAATTAGATGCGTTTACCCTGTACCCTGTAAAAATACCGTAAATTAGCAACGCCGAAAATTCAGTAATTAATGAATAATTAATCTGGGGGGGCGACAAGCGCCCTGTAACCCTTGATATATCTTAAATTGAGCGAATTATGGTAAAAAAAGATAGGTCATAACTTGTCAATACGACCTATCAATTGAAAATGGGACCAGAATTATATCAAAAACATCTAAAAAATCTCCTTTATGAATATCAATTATTGTTTTTATACCTTATAATAATAATTATACAAGACACCAAAAATGTCAAACTTTAAAAAAACGCAGAGTCACTCCCTTTACCCATTAAATTTAGCTCACGACGTAAAAAAGTACAGAGATTTTTGTCGTTACCAGTATTTCAAATAAAAAATTTGTGGTTTCCAATTATTCGAGAATGGACAAATAAAACATTCACTAAAGATCAAAAAATCTATTTGGCTATGGATAGGACTAATTGGTTTGAAGTTACCGTAAGACAGTTGAGCCTTTAATGTCGGCAGGCTATGAGTAAAAGGGGTAATACCAAGTCCGGTTGTCAAAACCCACGTATAATATATAAAAATCGATGGAGACAAAATTTATGCCCAAAAAAGCTGCCCTAGCTAATCATTATAGTTCGGACGAACTGAAACAGAAGTACCTCAAAAGTAAAGATTCAGTGGCCTTTGGGCCACGCTACGCGAACGAATCAAGAAGATGGCATTTACTTTGGAAAGTCTCCTTAGGTTGGACTATTAAGACTAGTGCTATAGCTGTAGGTATTAATTATGATTATGGCAAAGAAATCGTCAAAAAATATAATGATTTTGGATAACAAGGAGTGCAAAATTTAAAAAATAAGCACAGACAGCATAGGGGAGCTAAAAAACCACTACTAAGGGAATATCAACTTAAAAAATTAGCCAAAGAACTAGAATCAAGACCATCAGATGGAGGGAGGTGGACGGGTCCAAAAGTAGCTCGTTGGATAGAAAAAGAAACCAGAGACGAAACCTTAGAGAGTGGAGCCTTATTTCAGATAACTTAAAAATATTACCCATAACCTGTCCCTATAAAGGCTCCACTCTCTTACGGTAACTTCAAAGAGTGAAAAAAGTGTGGAATCAGAGAGGATGGGATTACTTAAAAAAGCTCAGATTATCATGGCAGAGTCCGAGACCCAAACATAGGAAAGGAAATAAAATAGATCAAGATTAATTTATTAAAAACCTACCAATCAAAGTAAAAAAAATTGAACAAGCCCATCCAAACTCAGAAATAAAAATTTGGTTTTTTGATGAACATAGAGTCGGTTTAAAACCGATATTGAGAAGCGATGCAGCGCGGTCTTGGGGGTTTCCCCACTCGCTATTGCATCAAGACAAGGTATGGTCGCGCGTTAGGAGAAAGACCAATTGCGATTGTTCAACATCGCTATCAATGGTTGTATGTCTATGGATTTGTCCAACCGAAGACCGGAAAAACTTTATGGTATTTAATACCCAGAGTAAATACTGAATGGTTAAACCTAGTCTATAAAAGCTTTGCTAAAGATGTAGGCATTTCTCCAAAAAAAAGTGTTGTTAGTAGAAGATAATGCTGGATGGCATCGCAGTAAAAAGCGATGCAGCGCGGTCTTGGGGAGGCAGCGCGGTCTTGGGGGTCTCCCCCATGAGCGACTGCCGTGGTTTCCCC
>NZ_JAAHHU010000756.1:0-2284 GCF_010672095.1 Moorena sp. SIO3I6
GGTGCCTTAGAGTTAATCAATGGCTTCTTATTTTGCAATTTTGCCAAGAATGAATATGTCTATGTTACTGGCGACAAGTGGGATGAGCGAGTTCAAAAACACTTGGTCGAAAATGGAGCGATTACAGTGGTTACGCCAAAAGCTAAGACGTTCGATTTAACCGGGGTTTATGCCTCTTCAAAATCACCTAAAAAGCCTGCCAGTAAAACTAGCAAATCCAAGCGTCCGGGAGCACGCAAAAAATCTAAACGAAAGTAGCAATTAAAGTGCTACTCTTGAGGTACGGACTGGTTAGCTAGCGCTAACTCTGATGATTGAGACCTCTCCAATTAATTGGCTGGGGTTTCTTTTTTCACTTGATAAAAAGTAGTAAAATAACAAGAAGTAATCCCCTCCACGTACCCTAGGAGATAAAATGAAGAAACGAGACTTTTCCGAATGGCCTAATCAAAAGCTGTGGCCTTCTAGAACAACAGACTCCTGGAAAGAGAAGGTCTGGAGAGCTTACCGCGCCATTTGCAAATACAACAAAGTAAATGAATCCAAGATAGCTGTAACAAGAGCTTCTCTGCGAAAAATAACAGGAGTCGATGGCAGAAATATCAGTAACTGGATTACGGTTAATTGCCGGGAAGTCGTAGAGGAAAACCAGCGCTGGGGAATTCATAATCACCGCTTTCCAGATATAACTTTGAACTTTTATAACCGGCGTTACTCTCAATATCAGTTGAGTGAAATGCTGGAAACTCTCAATAGAATGTACCTAGGGGGATGCGCTCCAATCAACGTGTTAAGGTAACAAATAAACGTCGATTTTCGCTAACATTAAAGAAAAAGGAGGTAGATAGTGAACAAGAAGAAAAAACGTCAACAACGGCAATCGCGACTACAGCGTCAAGCGAAAAAGAAACAGCAGAAACGTCAATTATTAGACGAACTTGGTATGCCAGGGGATCCCTTTCAAGTCATCTACCAAGATGGAGTCCCAGTCTTGTTATGTTTTTCAGAAGATTAGACATATCTAGGATAGAAGTGATCGCATCTACTAAAATAGACTAGATACCCCTAACAACTCCCCTGGGGCTATCACTTGCTCCCAACAAGACCCACTCAACTCTTTCCGGATCCGAGTGGGTCTTGTGCTTTTTGTTCGCGTAGCGGCTCTTTTGGAGCATCGTCCCGTGACTGACGCGCTTGCATGCGATCAATCGGAATGCATCAGTCCTACAGCCCCCACGAACAATGAAGGGTTGAAGCGATCACATCTGAAGTGCCTGTTCATTCCTCGCTGCTAGACAAGCCCCACTGGGGACCACCACGCCAGTTTGTCATCAACGGGTAACCAACAAGCTGATTGATCAACGCGCAGGTAATATCATCCCTTCGGTAATCATCTCGGAACAGGTAGTTAACAAGCTTTTTGGCCAGTCTTTTTCCAAATTTGTCGCGTTCAACCAACACAGCAAATACTGCATCAACCAACGACTTCTTGTGATCGCTAACTGGTTTCAAGTCTTTAATTTTGGCTGTATTCAGTGTGAAGTAGATGGGGTTAATCAACCCATCAGGCTTTTTGTTTTTCCACTTCTTGGGGAATGCATCAATGGGTACAGCATTCGCAAAGCCTTGGTGCAGGGCAAAGTATTGTAGAGGTTCTGGAATGTGATTGGTATTAACGGATCCTCGGTTCCACATCTTCGCTTTGTGGGCGAATACGATCAATGCAGCGGTGGGGAACATCAGTATTCCTGGAGCAGTGGGTTTGTCTGCGATCTCTACCGGAGGGCAAAAACCATCCAGTAAGGCTTCGACGGTTTGAAACCCAACGTGTTCTAGATCAAAGTAGACCTTTTTGCCACCACCGGGCAGGTCTATCATGCTGTGGTTTTCCCAAATCAGGTAACTGGTTGATGTTGGCATGGCTTGATAGGGAGGGCTTTACGGTTAAGTTAGCTAGTGATCGTCCTTTCAGGACGTGCCAAAGGCGATATGGAACAAAGTTCCCGCTTGGCCGTAGGCCACGTCAAAGGCGAACGCGAACGCTTTTTGATTTTGCCGCAAATTACAGGACATATCAACAACATGCTTTCCGGAAAACGTTGAATGTTGCTAAAATATAGTTATCGCTTCAAATACTTGTAATGTCTGGCTTAGAGGCTCATACAATTCACGATAAATTGCCTCATTGCCTTCCGGAAAGCAATAATCTAGTCTTCATAGACTACCGAATCGAGATCATGCAGCTTCCGGCCATTGCCAGTCTTAGTGGACTGGATTTTGCCAG
>NZ_JAAHHU010000757.1:0-2283 GCF_010672095.1 Moorena sp. SIO3I6
TCCTCTTGCCTCTTGCCTCTTGCCTCTTGCCTCTTGCCTCTTGCCTCTTGCCTCTTGCCTCTTGCCTCTTGCCTCTTGCCTCTTGCCTCTTGCCTTAAAAGGATAAGCTTTCTCAGTCACCCAAATAATAATTTCTATATAATATCCTCCAAAAGCTGCTCACTTTCTGACAGCCCAATAAACCCTTCTTGTTGTGCTTGTTTAGCTTTAATAGCTATAAGTTCGTCTTCTAACTCTAATAACCTTTCAAATTATTCTATAGAAATAACAACAGCAACCTTACGTCCTTTTTTAGTAATTTGTATTGGCTCTCTTCGAGCTAAATCCAACAGTTCACCAAAACGGTTTTTTGCATCAGATGCTCCAAGGATTTTCATAACTTTTTAGGTAAAAATACTAGACATAAAGTCTAAAATAGCTATTTTAGCTAAAATAGTCAATAGCAGCCTGTGATGTAGGGTGGGCAGTGGTTCCCTTCGAGATGGTCAGCCTTTTAATTGGTATAAAGCACTGCCCACCTGCCTCAGATTGATTAGTTTCGGTGGATAATGATTGAAGTTACGGCAAGCGCTGTTATCTTTGTGAACAAAGTATTCCCGAAAAGTATGACGATTGAAGCCAATTTAACTAATTTGAACGAAAGTCTTGATAAGTCAAGGGAACAAGTTCACCTCAAACAAGACGAAACATTTCAATGGACAAAGCAGTGGTATCCAGTAGCTGTTGTTGAATTCCTTGCGCCATCTCGTCCTCACAAAATACAGTTACTGGGTAAAGAGCTAGTGTTATGGCGGGATGGGTCTGGTAAATGGCGTTGTTTTGAAGATTTTTGTCCCCATCGATTAGCTCCTCTTTCTGAAGGGCGTGTGGAGTCTGATGGAACCTTATTGTGTGCTTATCACGCTTGGCGTTTTGATGCTCAAGGAAATTGTGTTAGTATTCCTCAATCCCAAGACCAGGAGACTGAACTTAAAAACTGCTCGAATCCTAAATCCTGTGCTGTTGCCTATCCAACTCAGGAAAATCAAGGTTTACTCTGGGTATGGCCAGAATCGGGAACCAAGGCTCAACAGGAAAGTCAGTTGAGAAAACCCCGTTTAATTCCCGAACTAGAATCAGATTCCGATCGAGTAGTCAAGCTATTTTGGAATATCCGCGACTTGCCCTATGGCTGGGACTTTTTCATGGAAAATGTTGCTGATCCCGCTCACGTACCGGTTTCCCATCACGGTATTATGGGTAGTCGCTATGAAGATGCCAAGTATTATGATATGCCTGGTCTTAGGGAAATATCCACTCAAGAAGGATTTTCCTTTGCTATTAACCCCACCGTTGAAAAGGTAGCCGAAGCAATTCATGACTTTCAACCTCCCTGTCATATGAGAATTGTTACTAACTATAACGATGGCGGAAAATTAATCTTAGCCTTATATGCCATTCCTACTCGTCCTGGCTGGTGTCGTCATATTGGTTGTCAGGTTTTAGTCAAGAATGAAGCGGGAAAAACACCAGAAGGCTTAGGATTTTTTGCCTTACCAATGCCAATTTGGTTGGGTCATGTCTTGGCTTCAGTATTTTTGCATCAAGACTTAGTATTCCTTCACTACCAAGAAAAAATATTGGCTCGACGACAACAGCAAGACTGGCTCAAGACAGTTTATACTCCCAATCCTCAAGACAAAATGGTAATCACCTTTCGTCAGTGGTTTAAAACGAGAGCAGGAGGTAAAATTCCTTGGGATTCAGGTATCAATGATCAACTTCCCAATGCTGAGTTAGATAAAAAGCAGCTTTTTGATGTGTGGTCAACTCATACTAAAGATTGTGTTGTTTGTCAAAAGGCTCTGACCAATATCAATCGTGCTGTGGTAATCAGTTATGGAGCGGCGGCGCTCTGTTTATTAATCGGAATAGTTATGGATGCCCGGGCTGTAGCATTTAAGATGGCAATGACTACAGATGCCGTGATTATATCTCCTTTTAAAGTGATACCTCCAACTGGATTTTGGGTAGGGCTCGCCGGAGCAATTCTTCTAGTAACTATAGGCTACTCATTTAAAAGGTTAAGTCGGCTATTTTACGTTTATGAATTTGAACATTATAAGAATGATTAAGTAACTTATAAATGTAGGGTGGGCAGTGCTTACTTTCCTACCGGATCAGCTTTTTAATTGGTATTGATCACTGCCCACCATCGGATGAATTTTATTAAAAATTTAGACTTTTAATTAGAGTGCTCTTGCAGCCAGCCCACCAGGGAAGTAGATGTAGTAGATGTAGATG
>NZ_JAAHHU010000758.1:0-2280 GCF_010672095.1 Moorena sp. SIO3I6
TACTGTCCGGATACCCATCGGTGCTTCCCAAGTAGCTGGTCCATGAACTAGGGTAACAACTGCTCCCCGATTTCTGGCAGCTTGGGCTAGGGCTAGTCCCATCTTGCCTGTGGAGGGATTCCCAATAAAGCGTACTGGATCTATATATTCCCGAGTGCAACCAGTACTGATTAAGACTTGTTTACCGGTTAAGTCTCGTTTGCCACCAGTGTAGAGCAGGGATTGGATAGAGGCGATTATCTCCTCTGGTTCTGCCATCCGTCCTGCACCAATGCGATCGCATGCTAATCGTCCTGCGGTTGGACCAACACTATGATACCTGGGGTCACTTAACAGCTGTTGCCAATTTCGTTGCACTGACTGCTGCTTCCACATATCTGTATTCATAGCTGGTGCCAACAAAATAGGGCAACTAGAGGCTAGAACCGTATTGGTTAGTAAGTTATCTGCTAAACCATAAGCCAACTTACCTAGGGTATTAGCCGTCAGAGGAGCAATCACCAATACTTCTGCCCATTCCCCTAATTCAATATGCACCGGGCGTTCGTGCTTTGCTTGCCAGAACACGTTGTCTGTATAAGCTGGATGGCGAGAGAGGGTACTTAGAGTCAAAGGAGTGATAAATTTTTCAGCTCCCTGGGTTAGAATTACCCTTACTTCAGCAACCGCCTTAAATAGGGTAGAAACAACCTCACAAACTTTATAAGCAGCGATGCCCCCACATACACCAATTAAAACTCTTCTACCCTTATTCACGCCTCGTCGTAAGCTTCCATGTCCAGTAAGTAGAGATAGGGTTGTGCTAACTCTGGACGCTGAAACGCCAGTGCCCGCAGTAGATGCCAATCTTTGAGTCCTTCAAATGCGCCAGAGTAATCATCCAGCTCTAGACGTGCAGCCAACTTGGCAACGTCCTCTGCACTGAGAGCTGAAAGGTCACGTTGGGAAATGGTCGTAGTTGCCATTGCTCACGCCTCTCTTGGTTAGCTTTTTTGTTAACAGTTGTACGTCTTCGACAACTTTACTTCTATTATCCCTATTTAGTGACACGACTGACTATAGATAATACCAGCTTTAGCGTGAAGTATTCGTAAATTTTTTATCAGTTTTTAGGGGTCATTTGTATGGAGGCTTACTATAGAAATACAAATTATCCAAAAACTAACTATATTTAGTGATTTATTATTAGTCATTATTAAAGCCCCTTTCCCAATCAGAAATTGTCACAATAAAAGTAGAGTGACTTTTCCATGAACTCTTAGGGTTATGGCTGCTACCCTTACCAGACCCCAATCAATTGAATCCTGGTTGGGTGATGAAGTCGAAAGCCTGGTTAGTTACAAGGCAAACCTTAGTAAAGATTTATTGCATCTCCCTGGCCCTGATTGGGTGGCACGGATTTTTGGCAATAGCGATAGCTCTTCCCAAGTCCTCCGCAGTCTCCAGCAGTTGTATTCAGCTGGACTACTGCTAATCGTTGGCTAATTGATAGTCTAGCGTCTTTTATCAGTAGGCTCAGATGGGTGATAGCACCTCAAGTAGCATCTCAAGAGCATCTCAAGTAGTGCATTAGCTGAGGGCTGAATGCTTACATTAGGGTTTGCTGAAAAAGTCAATAGGTATGGGTAGGAGTCAGCGAGTGTGGAGTCAGCGAGTGTGGAGAAATGGGAATTATATAGGAGGTAGTCGGAAGAATTGTCCCTTGATTTTTCTGCTCTTGTCTGCCCAAAATGTGAATTAAATGAGCTTTTTCGACCGATTTGCTTGCACTTGTTTCGTACCAAAAAGGCTAAAACCTTTATCTGTAAAGGCTTTGAGAGTTAATCAGCAAGCCCTACATTAAGTGGTAGATTTTTGAGATAAAAAAATACTAGGAGGTTAAATCAAATGAATCTGCTCAACCCCCTATTCCTTTACGGAATTAGACATTTTTCCTAACTCACGTTACTTACAGAGACTAATACGAAATCAGTTAGCTTTTGATCAAGATTCAGTAAAGTTTCAGACCAGTATAGATTTAGCATTATACGTTTCTACGCAATTTCTCAATAACCGCTGGTTGACAAATTGGATCAGCAATTTATCAGGCAGGGCTACCCACCAGTCGATGCTCTATAGCCTTTTGTCGAATCAAATCTGGTAAGGGGGGGATTCAGGGTAAACGCATCTTATTTGGTATAAATGGTAACATACAAAAAATTGATTAACTCAATTTTTTGTGAAATTCGAATAAATCCCATCCTAAAGCAGTTTTTTTTGTTCAAAGTCAACAAATTTTCC
>NZ_JAAHHU010000759.1:0-2278 GCF_010672095.1 Moorena sp. SIO3I6
TCGACGTAAACTGGAAAATTTTTAAATTTTATCCCTATTACTAGGCTTGATTTATAGGGTTTATAAATGAGATGTAAACCTAGGATGTCTTTTTTTAGTGGACAATCAAACTCTGGATCTGTTTCCCCTATTGCGTTTCATATTTTGTATTTTGTATCTTACCTAAGGTAGTCTGTTCACAACTAAAATATAATGCCTAGATGATGTTAATGTTACTGAATTGCTAATCAAACCCTTAAATAAAAATTCATCGTTAATACTTAAAAAAACTAACTTAAATGATTTATATTTAATTCATTTAAGTTAATGATTTTTGTCCGGATTTACGTTTTTTATAAATTTGCATATAAGCCGTAATAAATAAACAAAAAAACCACAAAAACATACACAAATCAACCTTGAACGTAAACGGATATATTTCATGATTAATTTAAGATTAGGGATTTTAACTAGGGAAAATTTATGGTTTGTCACCCAAATACCCTATAAAATTCAGTGCCTTTGACTAGTTATCGCATGGGGTTATAGCTACGATTCATGGCAACTGGCAATAAGCCATTAAACATGAACCATCAACAATCAGGAACTTCCCTGACGGCCAAATCATTTACCGTAACTAGGCTTTGTCAAGCAGTAAGAGTTAACTAAAAGCAATGTCTGACACATTTTTCTCAGCTGATTCACTTCTGTATCATCACCATTGGGACACTAATACTATCACCTACAGCTTCTATAAAAGTGGTCCTTATTACGGATCTCAAACCGGGGTTTCAGAGATCTCAGAAGGAACCAAAGACAATATCAGAAGCATCCTGGAAACTCTGGAAATATACCTTGATGTTGATTTCCGTGAGGTAGCAGATACAGCAACAGACTATGGTCTATTGCGCTACATGGTATCTGATGGTCCGGGCTACGCCTATGCCTATTTGCCTAACAGATCTAATACCAACTCCGGCTGGAGGTCGGATGTGGCCGGGGATGTGCATATAAACGAAGCCTACGACACGACAGGTAATAACGGATTTGCTGACGACCCAGGGAATCATGGCTACATGACCCTGATTCATGAGATAGGACATACTCTGGGGTTAAAACATCCGAATCCATACGAGGACCATGATCACGGTCCATTTTTGCCCTTTAACGAGGACAATACTACCAACACAGTAATGTCGTATAACTTTGCTGGGAAACCAGCGATTACCCCAATGACTTACGACATTAAAGCATTACAGTCTATCTATGGAGCTAGGGAGTATAACCACGGGGATACTACTTACTCCTTTGAGAGCGTTTATGGCTACACAGATGTTAATGAGGATTATGGTGCAACCAAAGAAATTAAGCAAACCCTCTGGGATAGCGGTGGTGTAAATACCTTAGACTTTTCAAACCTGACTTTTTTGGATACAGGTTACCACTTTGATATGAATCAGGGGGGTATTATAACCACCCAAAAGGCTTACAATGGTATCTCTTATAAAGCTAGGACCGATGAAAGCGGAAGAAAATACGTTACGTCTAAATTTGGAACTGCGATCGCATTCGATACAGTTATTCACAATCTGATCAACTCTAACAGTGACGATTACATCATTGCCAATAGTGCGGCCAATATCTTTAGCGGTTATGAATTTGGAATTTCCACAGGTGATGATATTATTGAAGGTTGGAACTATCTAGATACTTTAGATCTTTCCAATTATGCTTTCGATAGTGTGAAGCACAACAAAAGCGGTGATGACCTGATTCTTGGTCTAGGCTGGGATAGTTCGATTACCGTCAAAGACTACTATGCAGTCTCTCAAAGCGATCGCCTTAACATTACCTTCGAGCAGGAGAGTCCACCACCTGTATGGGAAAAGATTATTGTTGGGGACACAATAAATATTAGCGACGTTCAGGATATTCAAAAGGAGCCTAAACCTACCAACACTGCTCCGACGGATATCAGCCTTTCTAGCAACAGTGTCAAGGAATTCAGTAACAATGGTACCACTATTGCTACCCTGAATACTAATGATGTTGATGCCGGAGATAGCCATACTTATAAATTATTACATGATGCTAAAGGTCGCTTTAAAATTGATGGCAATCAACTGGTAGTGATAAACATGTAGTGATGGCCTCATCAAACCGACAAACATTGATTATAGTGATGAATAAAATTCCAAATAGCTCCTAAGTGATTTTCGTTCTTTTTTGGAAAATGACAATGTTTTTCTTACCAAACGACTAAGTCTTTGTCTTAAGGTATTATTTAATCTTTCAATAT